>NZ_JBHVWC010000098.1:0-27214 GCF_042882445.1 Kitasatospora sp. NPDC058218
GACCTCGTCGTCCTCGACTCCGAGACCTACGACCTGGTCGCCGTCATGCGCCGCGGCGAGTGGATCACCGGCGGCGAGACCTTCGCACCGGTCGGGCCCGTCTGACCCGCCGACGACGACGGCCGCCCGCTCCCCTCGGGGAACGGGCGGCGGCACAGCGCTGCCGGTGCCCGACCGGCCGCGGCAGTGCCGGGACCGGTCGGGCCCAGGGTCGGCCCCGGCTCCGGCGCTGCGGAGCCGTCCGGCGGTGCGGCCGACCCTGGCGAGCTCATGCGACGGGGCCGACGGTCACCAGGTCGTGGACGAAGAGGGCATGGCGCTCCTCCTCGCCCAGCCCGCCCCACACCCCGAAGGGCTCACGTGCGGCGAGGGCGTGGCGGCGGCACTCGATCCGCTCCGGGCAGGCGCCGCAGAGGGCCTTGGCGGCTTCCTCGGACGCGTCGGCCGAGCCGGGGCCGTCCACGTGCCGGAAGAACCGGCTGCCGTCGGTGCTCCGGCACGCGGCGTGCTGCGGCCGGGTCCAGCGGTGGTCCGGTGCCCCGGGCAGGTGGGAGGTGTCGCTCACGCTACGGCTCCTTGTCGACGACGGGCGGGAGTGCTGCGTGCCCCGTCTGACCCGGATCGGCCGTTTCATGCCTGGTGCCCCGGGCCGGATTCGGCACGGGTTCCCCCGGAGGGCCGGTGAGCCGCTCCGGGCCCCTCCCGTCCGTCGCCTCCGTCCGCGGCCCCCGCCGGCTCAGGCGCCGCGCCGCGGTTCCAGCCGGAAGTCGAAGGCCGTGGTGCCCGGGTCGAGGGCGGTGACCCCGCCGTCCACGGTGAGGACCGCGCCGTTCACATAGCTCGCCGCCGGTGAGAGCAGCCAGCCGATCGCGGCGGCCACCTCGTCGGGCTCGCCGGGCCGTCCGGCCGGGGTCAGCCTGGTCGCCTCCCGGTACGCCGCGTCGACGCCCGCCAACCCCTCCTCGTCCGCGAACCGGGTCATCCGGCGGTCGGCCATCTCCGTGCGCACCCAGCTGGGGCAGACGGTGTTGGCCCGCAGCCCGAGGTGGCCGTAGTCGACGGCGAGCGAGCGGCAGAGCTGCAGCAGCGCGGCCTTCGAGGTGGCGTAGGCCGCGTTCCCGACGCCGTTGCGCAGGGCCGAGACGGAGGAGACCGCCACGACGGCCCCCCTCGACCGCAGCAGGTGCGGGAGGGCGGCCCGCAGGAGCAGGAACGGACCGGTGAGGTTGGTGCGCATCACCAACTCCCAGTCGTCCAGGGTGACGTCGCCGACGGAGCCGCCCCGGCCGACACCGGCGTTGAGCACGATCCCGTCGAGCCGCCCGAACTCGGCCACGACTCCCTCCACCAGCGCGCGGACGTCGTCCGGGTCGGTGGTGTCCGACACCCGGGCGACGGCGCCGGTCTTCCGGGCCACCCGCTCCAGCGGTTCGGGGCGTCGCCCGGAGACCACCACCTGGCAGCCCTCGGCCCGCAGCAGCCGGGCGGTGGCCGCCCCGATGCCGGTACCGCCGCCGGTGACGATGACAACGCGCTGATCGGACATGGGTGGGCGCCTCCGCCGGGATCGATGCTCCGCGAACCATCGGATCCTATGCTCACGCCACGTCAGCCCTCCTTCCCGGCTGCTTCCTTGAGGGCATGTGGGGGGTGAACAGCCGCAGCGCGGCGGTCAGGGCCGAGGCCCAGGCCACGGTGGTGCGCCGGCCGGGCGTCCGGCGGCGGCGAGGCGGTCGGTCCTCGGTCGTCCACCGGGTGGATCACAACGGGCCGCCCCCGTGCCGGCGGTCGGCACGGGGGCGGCGGCGTTCCCGGTCCGGCCGGGTCAGTTGTTCTCCTCGGCCCGGACGATCTCGTCGATCCGGTGCTGGAGGGCGTCGGCCTCGGCCCGGGCCTTCCGGGCCGCCTCGTGCTCGCCGAGCCGGTCCAGGGCGGCGGCCTTGCGGCGCAGTTCGGCGACCTCCTGCCGCATCTTCGGCAGGTCGTAGCTGACGGAGCCACGGGTGGTCGGGCGGGAGGAGGCGGACTGGCCGGACTCGTCGGACGGCCGGACGGCGCAGACGGCGCCGACTCCTCCCGGGCCGAACAGCGAGCCGCCGATCAGCGTGTTCAGCACGCCCCGGCAGGCGGCGGACTCCTCGGGCGTCTTCGGCCCGTTGTCGGCCGCGGCCGGCTGGGCGAGCAGGAGCGGGACGGAGCTGAGCGCCAGCACGGAACACGCCAGGCGTGCGGCGGACTTCAGCGACGTGGAGGTGCGTGGGGACATGGCGGGCCCTTCGGAGCAGGAGAGGGAGGACGGGCCATCCCTATCCGAAGAGCCGGCCACGACGGGGGACGCTCCGCCGTCCGTGGGCGTGTCAGCGGCCCGCGGACGGCCTCCCGGTGGTCCGGTCGGCCGGTCCTCGTCGTGGTGGCCGCCCCTTGACCGCCCCGGCGGTAGGTCCGCGTCCGAGCGAGCTCTCAGTGCCCGCCCTTCGGCTCGGTGCAGCCGCCCTCCAGGTAGGGTCCGTGGGCCCGGACCTCGACGGGGGAGCCGAGCCGCCCGGTGACGCAGGGGCCGGTGCCCGGTACGAACAGGTCGAACCCGAGCTGGCTGCCGGACCGGTGGACCGCGGTGCTCGTCGCGGGGTAGCCGAGCGACTCCAGGAGGCGCTGGAGGTCGGCCTCGGTCAGCGGCGTGCCGCCGGCGCGGGCGGCGAGGGCGGCGGTGATCCGCGCGCTGTGCGCCGCTCCCCGGCACTGACCGGCCGCCGTCATGGCCGCCGTCTGCTTGTACATGCTGTTCTCGGCGTGCTTCGCCGCCTCCGGGTCGAGCGGGGCGCCGCTCCCGGTACCGCCGGAGGGGCTCGGCCGGGCGGATTCGCAGCGCAGCGCCGCCACCTCGGGGAAGAGCCGGTCGTGCTCGGCGGCGCCCTGCCGGGCCTGCTCCGCGTAGTCGGGCGCGGTGGCGCTCGCGCCGGTCGCGCCCGGCACCGTCGCCCCACCGGCCCCCGCCCCGGCGTCGCCCGTGCGCACGCTTCCGCAGCCCGCCACCGCCACGGCGGCGGTCAGCACCGCCACCGCCACTGCCACCGGATACCTCATCGGCCCCCCTGCTCTCCCGGATCCGGGGCACGCCTGTTTCGCACCCCCGTTCGAGCCATCATCATGCCGGAGCGCAGAGACTCAGGAGCAGGGACCCCGGGGCCCAGAGACCCCCGGGGCCCGGGCGTCCCGCCGTCGCCGTCCGACCGCCGCGTTCCCGCGTCGCGCGACCAGGACCCGAACCGATCAGGATTCGAGAAGCCCCGCTCGCACAGCCGCGCCTAGCCTCTTCCCCATGAACCTCACCATTCACTGGACCTTCCTCCCGCACACCGACCCGGACGCCTCGCTGGCCTTCTACCGCGACATCCTCGGCTTCGAGGTCCGCAAGGACGTCGGTTACGGCGACATGCGCTGGATCACCGTCGGCCCCGTCGACCAGCCCGGTACGTCCGTCGTCCTGGAGCCGCCGGCGGCCGACCCCGCCACCACCGACGAGGAGCGCCGCACCATCGCCGAGATGATGGCCAAGGGCACCTACGCCCGCCTCGTCCTGGCCACCGACGACCTCGACGCCACCTTCGCCCGGCTGAAGGCCGGCGGCGCCGAGGTCGCCCAGGAGCCGACCGAGCAGCCGTACGGCACCCGCGACTGTGCCTTCCGCGACCCCGCCGGCAACATGATCCGGGTCAACGAACTCCGCTGAGCCGTCCGGCGGCCCCGGACAGGGCCGACGCCACGAGCTGCACGGACGGCCAGGGAATCGGCCCCGGCCGTACTGCCGCGCGACAGTGCGGCCGGGAGGCCGCGCCGACCGAGGGAACCGGACGACCGGCCGAAGCTGGTTGGATCGAGTCGGGCGACGCCGACGGAGACCGCGAAGGCGGCCCGCATGACGGATGGAGAGACGACAACCATGGCCACGAGGACGGATTCGCAGCCGCCTGCGCCGCACGCCGCCGACAGCCACGACGTGATCCGCGTGCACGGCGCGCGGGTGAACAACCTCAAGGACGTCAGCGTCGAGATCCCGAAGCGCCGGCTGACGGTGCTGACCGGTGTCTCCGGCTCCGGCAAGAGCTCCCTGGTGTTCGGCACGATCGCGGCGGAGTCGCAGCGGCTGATCAACGAGACCTACAGCGCCTTCGTGCAGGGCTTCATGCCGACGCTGGCGCGGCCCGAGGTCGACGTCCTCGAAGGGCTCACCACCGCGATCGTCGTCGACCAGCAGCGGATGGGCTCCGACCCCCGCTCCACGGTCGGCACCGCCACCGACGCCAACGCGATGCTGCGCATCCTCTTCAGCCGGCTGGGCGAGCCGCACATCGGCCCGCCCAGCGCGTACGCGTTCAACGTCCCCTCGGTCCGGGCGAGCGGCGCCATCACCGTGGAGCGCGGTGCCAAGAAGACGGTGAAGGCGACCTTCGAGCGCACCGGTGGGATGTGTCCGCGCTGCGAGGGCCGGGGCGCCGTCTCCGACATCGACCTCACCCAGCTCTACGACGATTCCAAGTCGCTCGCCGAGGGCGCGTTCACCATCCCCGGGTGGAAGTCGGACAGCTTCTGGACGGTGCGGGTCTACGCCGAGTCCGGCTTCCTGGACCCCGACAAGAAGATCCGCGACTTCACCGAGAAGGAGATGCAGGACTTCCTCTACCGGGAGCCGACCAAGGTGAAGGTCGAGGGGGTGAACCTCACCTACGAGGGGCTGATCCCCAAGATCCAGAAGTCGTTCCTGTCCAAGGACAAGGAGTCGTTGCAGCCGCACATCCGGGCGTTCGTGGAGCGGGCGGTCACCTTCACCACCTGCCCCGAGTGCGAGGGCACCCGGCTCGCCGAGGGGGCCCGGTCCTCGAAGATCGGGCGGATCAGCATCGCCGACGCCTGCGCGATGCAGATCAGCGACCTGGCCACCTGGGTCGGCGGCCTGCGGGAGCCCTCGGTGGCGCCCCTGCTCACCGTGCTGCGGCGGACCCTCGACTCGTTCGTGGAGATCGGTCTCGGCTATCTCGCGCTCGACCGGGCGTCGGGCACGCTGTCCGGCGGCGAGGCGCAGCGCGTCAAGATGATCCGCCACCTCGGCTCCGCGCTGACCGACACCACCTACGTCTTCGACGAGCCCACGGCGGGCCTGCACCCGCACGACATCCAGCGGATGAACGACCTGCTGCTGAGGCTGCGGGACAAGGGCAACACGGTGCTCGTGGTGGAGCACAAGCCGGAGACGATCGTGATCGCCGACCACATCGTCGACCTCGGCCCGGGCGCCGGTACGGCGGGCGGCACCGTCTGCTTCGAGGGCACCGTCGAGGGGCTGCGGGCCAGCGGCACCGTCACCGGCCGCCACTTCGACGACCGGGCCCGCGTCAAGGAGACGGTGCGCGAGCCCACCGGCAGGCTGGAGATCCGCGGCGCGACGACCAACAACCTGCGCGACGTCGACGTCGACGTCCCGCTCGGGGTGCTGGCCGTCGTCACCGGCGTCGCCGGCTCCGGAAAGAGCTCGCTCGTGCACGGATCGCTGGCCAGGGGCCGGCAGGCCGCCGACGAGGGTGTGGTCTCGGTCGACCAGAGCCCGATCCGCGGCTCCCGGCGGAGCAACCCCGCGACGTACACCGGACTGCTCGACCCGATCCGCAAGGCGTTCGCCAAGGCCAACGGCGTGAAGCCGGCCCTGTTCAGCGCCAACTCCGAGGGTGCCTGCCCCACCTGCAACGGCGCCGGCGTCGTCTACACCGACCTGGCGATGATGGCCGGCGTCGCCACCACCTGCGAGGAGTGCGAGGGGAAGCGGTTCCAGGCGGCGGTGCTGGAGTACCGCCTGGGCGGGCGCGACATCAGTGAGGTGCTCGCGATGTCGGTGACCGAGGCGGAGGAGTTCTTCGGCGCCGGCGAGGCGCGCACCCCGGCCGCGCACGCCGTGCTCGCGCGGTTGGCCGATGTCGGGCTCGGCTACCTCAGCCTCGGCCAGCCGCTCACCACCCTCTCCGGGGGCGAGCGGCAGCGGCTCAAGCTGGCCACCCACATGGCGGACAAGGGCGGCGTCTACATCCTCGACGAGCCGACCGCGGGCCTCCACCTCGCCGACGTCGAGCAACTGCTGGGTCTGCTCGACCGGTTGGTCGACTCCGGCAAGTCGGTCATCGTCGTCGAGCACCACCAGGCGGTGATGGCGCACGCCGACTGGATCATCGACCTCGGCCCCGGTGCCGGTCACAACGGCGGCCGGGTCGTCTTCGAGGGCACCCCCGCCGACCTCGTCGCCGCCCGCTCGACCCTCACCGGCGAGCACCTCGCCGCCTACGTCGGAGCCTGACCTCACCGCTCGCCCTCGCGGACACCGTGACCGCCCGCTCCTGCGCCGCGACCCGACCGGCGGCCGGGCGGGCCGCGGCGCCCGCGAGGGCGACGGTGTCCGTGCGGTCGCCGCCCGCCCTCGCCCCCGGCCGCGGGCGCTGTGGGAGACTGGTCGGGTGAAACGGCCAGACCTCGACGATCTCGTCCGGCTGCGGCGGGCCCGCGACCGGATGGACCGCGACTACGCCGAACCGCTCGACGTCCCGGCCCTGGCGCGCGACGCCCTGATGTCGTCGGGCCACTTCTCCCGCAGCTTCCGCGCGGCCTTCGGCGAGACGCCGTACAGCTATCTGATGACCCGTCGCATCGAGCGGGCCAAGGCGCTGCTGCGGCGCGGCGACCTCACGGTGACCGAGGTCTGCTTCGCGGTCGGCTGTACGTCGCTCGGCTCGTTCAGCGCGCGCTTCACCGAGCTGGTCGGCGAGAACCCGAGCAGTTACCGGGCCCGCAGCCACGAGGACGGCGTCGACGTCCCGGCCTGTATCGCCAAGATCCACACCCGGCCGGTCAGGAACGGAGCGGCGGGCGCCGTCGCGCGGTCGTAGCCCGGGCGCCACGGGCATCGGGCTCGCGCGGTGCTTCGTCGCCGTCGACGACCACGACAAGGCGATCGGCTTCCACCGCGACGCCCTCGGCTGCTCCTATCGCGACGTCCTCGGCCTGGAGGTGCGCAACGACGTCGGGTTCGAGGGAACGCCGCACCAGGTGATGAGTTGATCAAGCCACGATGAGTCCGACCACGCGCCCGGCCGGGGTTCTCCCGGTCGGGCGTTCGGCATGGCCGGCCGTGGGGGTTCGGCGGGCTCCGCGGCGGCCCGCGCCGGGGCGAAGACCGGCCCAGTCCGCGCTGCCGGCCGGCCTGCGGGGCGGCGGGCGAGCTCCCGGCCCGTGACGCTACGGCCGTCCGGCGCCGGCACGCCGGGCCGCCCCGGCCTCCACCGTCGCAGGTCAGCCACCCCGGGGGCCGTCGTGAGCCACGAGTTGGCTGAAAATGCTATGCGATATGACCTGTGACATTGTTCTGACCTTCATTCGGTGCCAGGATCCACGCCAATCTCCTTCACTCAGCTTGACCCCACGTCAGGCTGCCCCCACTCGAAGAAGGACTCAGCGTGCACCTGCGCATACGCCTCTCCACGCTCGCAGCCGGCGTCGTCGCCTGTTGTGCCACGGCCACCGCCGTGCTGCCGGCCCAGGCCTTCGCGGCGCCCGTCGCCGTCACCGCCGCACCGGCTCCGACCGCGACCGCTGCGACCGCGACCGCCGCCGACGTGGCCGCCGCCGCCGCGAGGCCGGCGGGCCTGTCCGCCGCCGGCGCGCCCACCGGGTCCGAGAACCACGCAGCGCCCGCTGCTCCGCTGCCCCGGGCGCTGCTCAGCGAGACCCTCATGGGCGAGCCGGCCACCACGGCCGCGAAGAGCGCCCCCGTCCAGCCCAAGTCCCTGGCGGCGGAGGCCCAGTCGGGCGCGGCCGCCGCCGCGCAGAGCTGCACCCCGGCCGACTTCGCCGGCCACACCGGTGCCGACCTGGTCGCGTTCCTCAAGAGCTCGACGACGGACTGCGTGTCCGCGCTGTTCAACAACGGCGGCACCGACGCGAGCATCTTCAAGCAGTCCCGGATGCTGACCGTCGCGGCCGCCTTCAAGGACCTGGCGGCCACCTACACCGGCGACAACTCGACCGGCATCCTTCAGCTGGTGCTCTACCTCCGGGTGGGCTACTACATCCAGTCCTACTACCCCGACGCGGCCGGCCCGTACACCAGCGAGCTCACCACCGCCGTCAAGGCCGGCCTGGACGCGTTCTTCGCCGCCGCCCGCTGGCACGACGTCACCGACAAGAACGGCGGCGTGCTCAAGGAGGTGCTGACGCTCACCGACAGCGCCAACATCCAGGCCGACTACCTGAGCGTCTACAAGCGGGTGCTGGACGACTACTCCAACTCCTACAACGCGTTCCCGCAGATGGTCAACGCGGTCAACTCCGTGCTGCGGTTCCCGCTCTGGCGGGGCAACACCAACCCGAACTTCGTCAACGCGCTCGGCGCCGACCCGAGCCTCGTCACCTCCCTCGCCAACTTCGCGATCAACCACAAGGACCTGCTCAGCGGGCCCAACGCCGTCCTCGACACCAACGCGGGCAACGACCTGGCCCGGATGGCCGGGAGCAGCCCCGCCGTCGAGGCCGCCGCCAAGCCGCTGGTCAAGCAGGTGCTGAACGCCGCGCCGCTGCTCACCGCCGACGCGTCGCTGTACGTGCACACGGCCTTCCAGGCCACCATCTACAACAACAGCCAGTGCTCGTACTACGACATCTGCAACCTGCCCGCCAAGCTCACCTCGGTGGTCCTGCCGAACCAGCTGGTCTGCGACAACCGCACCATCCAGGCCCAGGCCCTGTCGGCCGCCGAACTGGCCACCGTCTGCGAGAGCCTGCGCCACGAGGACGCGTTCTTCCACAACGTGGTCAAGGACAACGGGCCGATCCCGAACCAGTACAACAAGACCGTCACCCTCGGGATCTTCGCCAACAAGACGGACTACACCACCTACTCGTGGGCGATCTTCGGCAACTCGACCGACAACGGCGGCCAGACCGTCATGGACCCGACCGACCCGAACAACCGGGCCGTGAACGTGATGTACCAGAAGGCCTGGAACAACAGTGACCCCGCCCGGGTGTGGAACCTCAACCACGAGTACACCCACTACCTCGACGGCATCTACGACATGAAGGGCAACTTCACCACCCAGACGTCCGTCCCGGACATCTGGTGGGTCGAGGGCCTCGCCGAGTACATGTCCTACAGCTACCGCGCCACCACCGACACCGACGCGATGGCCCAGGCCGCCCAGCACACCTACAAGCTCAGCACCATCTTCCAGAACACCTACGGCAACTCGGACTCGACCCGCGTCTACCCGTGGGGCTACCTGGCCGTCCGGTACATGCTGGAGAAGCACCCGGCCGACGTCCAGACCATGCTGAGCCGCTTCCGTGTCGGTGACTACACCGGTGGCTACGCGGTCTACAACAACCTCGGCACCTCCTACGACGCCGACTTCGACGCCTGGCTCACCGCCTGCGCCGCCGGCGCCTGCTACGCCACCGGCCCGACCGCGCTGTTCGACACGTCGGTGAACGGCGCGACCGTCAACGTGACCGAGCGGTCCGTGCAGACCGGCCCGGGCCAGATCACCTCCTGGCACTGGAACTTCGGCGACGGCACCTCCTCGGAGGAGCGCAACCCGAGCCACACCTACGCGGCGGCCGGCACCTACACCGTCGCCCTGACCGCCACCGACACCACCGGCAGGACCGCCACCACCCCGGCCTCGGTCACCGTGACCGCCGCCCCGGTCGCCCTGCCGACCTGCACCGAGCAGCGCGCCGACGCGATGGGACGCAACTGCTCGCGGACCGGCCGCGCCGCGACCGCCGGCAACAGCGACTACCTGTACGTCTACCTGCCGGCCGGCACCACCACGCTGAAGGTGACCACCTCCGGCGGCACCGGTACCGCGCACCTGTACTACAACGCGGACACCTGGGCCTCGCCGAGCGCCTTCACCGCCTCGTCCACCGGCACCGGCACCACCCAGTCCCTCACCGTCACCAACCCCACCGCCGGCTACCGCTACCTCAGCCTGTACGCCGTCACCGACTTCAGCGGCGTCACGGTCAGCACCCAGTTCTGACCCCGACCCACCGAAGGACCTCGGGCCGCCCCGACAGCGCGGCTTCGAGGGGTCGGCGCACCACGCGGTGAGTCGACCGGACCACGAGCTGTCCGCGCCCACGCTCGGCCGGGGATTCCCGGCCGGGCGTTCGGCGTGGGCGGCCGTCGGGTCCGCGGCCCCGTCCGTACCTCCCGGCACCGCACCGCACCCACCCGCTCCGCTCGGGCCGCTGAGTCGTTGACAGGGCATGGATGGTGAGGTGGGTGGCGGTCCGGAGCGGGCGCCGATGGTGTGGGCACTGGCGGTGCGCGAGACGGCGGACGGGCCGCCGTTCGCGGAGGTGATCGTGGAGGTCGGCCCCGCGTTGCACGGTGAACTCGTCGAGAACCTGGTGGACAGCGGATTCACACTGGCGGCGGGCGAGCCACCGGACACGACCGCGGTGGTGGAGGTGCGCGGGCCGCTGCTGGCCAGGCTGGTACTGGTCGGGGGGCGGCAGGTGTGGGAGCCCGCCTCGCCGGTCGAGGCCTCGGCCGGCTGGGTGTCGGCGGCCGAGGACCGGGGACGGGTCATCGTCCTCGTGGTGCCGCCGGGGACGTGGCCGCCCGGCCTGATGTCCCTGGCGCCGCAGGGGCGGATCGAACTCTTCACCCGGAGTCTGGAGGAGGCGCGGGCGGCCGGGCGGGTGCTGCACGGCACGGCCGCCGTCGACCTCGGCGCTGCGGAGCTCTGAGCGGGCCGGTCCCGAGCCGCGCGGCGAGTCTGCCGCACGGCCCGGGACCGGCCCGCTCGGGGCCGCCGGGTCAGAGCCGGAGCCACCGGGTGAGCGAGTCCCACCACGACCGCCGCGGCCCGGGGACGGTGGCGGTGGCGGTGACGACGGGCGCGTCGCCGGCGGCAGGCTCGGCAGGGCCGACCGGAGCGGCCGGAGCGGCCGGAGCGGCCGGCGGCGTGGCCGGTACGGCGCCCCGGGTCGCCGGTGTGCTGACGACGGGGGCGGGGGCCGTCGGCTCCTCCTCGGGTGCCGTCCGCGGGGTGAACTGGACGGGGAGGGCGGACAGATGGCGGGAGATCCAGGCGGACGTCCAGGTCAACTCCTCCTCCTCGACGGCGAGGTGGAGGTCCGGCAGGCGGGTGAGCAGGATGTCGATGCCCGTCTCGGCGATGGCCCGCCCGATGTCCTGGCCGGGGCACTCGTGCGGGCCGGCGCCGAAGGCGAGGTGGGAGCGGTTGCCGTGGAGCGGCTTGGTCGGGTCGGGGCGGACGGCCGGATCGGCGTTGCCCGCCGCGAGGCCGAGCAGGAGCATGTCGCCGGCCTTGATCTGCTGGCCACCGAGTTCCGTGTCGCCGGTGGCCCAGCGGCCCGCGACCAGCGACATCGGCGCCGAGTCCCAGAGGACCTGGTCCAGGGCGTCGGGCAGGGTCATGTGGCCGCCGGACAGGTGGGTGCGGAACCGGTGGTCGGTGAGGACCATCTTGAGGGTGTCCGCGATCAGATTGACCGTCGTCTCGTTCGCGGCGAGCAGGACGACCCGCAGGTGTTCCAGGACTTCGTCGTCGGTGAGCCCGGCCTCGTGCTGCATCAGCCACGACACCAGGTCGGCGCCGGGGGACACCCGCTTGCGCTCCATCATCCGGCGCAGCGTCGCGACGACGTAGTCGTTGCTCGCGATGGCCGTCTCGGTGCCCTTCATCAGGTCGCGGGCGGCCTCCACCAGGTGGGGGCCGTACTCCTCGGGCATGCCGACCAGTTGGGTCATCACGAGCATCGGCAGGTGCTCGGCGAACTGGGTCACCAGCTCGGCCCGGCCGGTGGGGCCGAACTCCTGGACGAGCTGGTCGGTGAAGCGGGTGACGTGGCGTCGGACGCCGCGCCGGTCGAAGCTGTTCAGGCCGTCGGTGACCGCGCCGCGCAGCCGTTTGTGCTCCTCGCCGTCGGCGAACACGCAGAGCGGTTGCCAGGCGATCACCGGCATCAGCGGGGAGTCCGGGGCGACCAGCCCGTCCTGGAAGGCCGCCCAGCGGCGGGAGTCCCGGGAGAAGCGGGAGGGGGTGCGCATCGCGATGAGGTTCGCGGAGTGGCCGACGATGAGCCAGGCCGGGAGGTCGCCGTGCAGCAGGACGGGTGCGACCTCGCCGTGTTCGGCGCGCAGCTTCTCGTACAGGCCGGCCGGGTCGGCCTCGGCCTCGGGCCCGTAGAGCCGGCGGAGGCCGCCGGCGCCCAGGCCACCGGTGCCCGGGCCGTGGGCGGGGCACCCGGGCGGTGGGGTGGGGAGCGCGTCGTCAGGGAACGGGGTGGTCACGGTGTCTCCGGGGTCGGGGCGAGGTGGTCGCCGGCAGGCGGTCCTCGCGCGCGGTCGTCGTGAACGGTCGTCGTGAACGGGCCGGGTGCGGGGCGGGCGACGGCGGGTGTGAGAAAGCCTCGGCAGGGGCGGGGCGGGCGGTGGCCGGGCGGTCACCGCGCCGACGGCACCGGGAGGTCGTACAGGTAGCGCATCAGGGCGAGGAGGACGTCGCGGCTGGATTCGCGGGTGCGGGCGTCGCACGCGACGATCGGCACCTCGGGCGGCAGGTCGAGCGCGGCCCGCAGTTCCTCGACCGGGTAACCCGGCGACTCGGGGAAGGTGTTGGCCGCGACGACGAACGGCACGCCGCGGTCCTCCAGCCGCCCGATCACCTCGAAGCTGACTTCGAGCCGGCGGGTGTCGACGAGCACGACGGCGCCGAGGGCGCCCTCGAACAGGCCGTTCCAGAGGAACCAGAACCGCTCCTGCCCGGGGGTGCCGAACACGTACAGCACCAGTTCCTCGTTGATGCTGATCCGGCCGAAGTCCATCGCGACCGTGGTCGAGGTCTTGCGCTCGATCCCGGCCGTGTCGTCGACCTCGGCTCCGGCCTGCGTCATCGTCTCCTCGGTGGTCAGTGGGCGGATCTCGCTCACGGAGCCGACCAGGGTCGTCTTGCCGACCCCGAAGCCTCCCACGATCACCACCTTGACCGCCGTGGTGGCCGAGGCCGGGAGGAGGTCGGCGCTCTGCGGCCCCAAGGCCGTCTCAGAGTCGCTGAAGTCCATGTATCACCGCCTCCAGTAGGGCGCGCTCGGGAAGGACTGCCTGGGGGACACGCGTGCGGGCCTCGATCAGCTGCTCGCCGAGGAGGTCCGCCAGGAGCACGGCGACCGCGCTCATCGGCAGCCGCAGATAGGCGGAGATCTCGGCCACCGACAGCGGTGAGCCGCAGATCCGCAGGATCGCCGCGTGCTCCGGCTGCATCGTGGGCGCCGGCTGCGCGCGGGAGACGATCAGGGTGACCAGGTCGAACGTGGTCTGCTCGGCCAACCCGCTGCGGCCGCGCGTGATCACGTAGAGACGTTCGGGTTTTCCGTCGTCCCAGTCCTGGTCGGCTGCGCTCACGCGACCTGCCCGCCGTTGCGCGCCGGTGTGCTCAGATGCTCGCCGATCCGGGCGACCAGGTCGCGCATCCGCTGGCCCATCAGCCCCGCGTCGACGCCCTCGTCGGCCAGCACGGCCAGGTACGCCCGGGCACCGGCCGCCATCAGGTAGAAGAAGCCGCCGCCCATCTCGATCACGACCAGCCGCATCCGGCCGTCGCTGTGCGGGAACTCGTGCCCGACCGCGGCGGCGAGGCTCTGCAGACCGGCGCAGGCGGCGGCGAGCCGGTCGGCGGTGTCGTTGTCGGTGCCGTGCTGGGCCATGCGCAGACCGTCGGCGGAGAGTACGACGACGTGCCGGGTGTGCGGGACGCTGTCTGCCAGATCCTTGAGCATCCAGTCCATGTTGCTCCGCTGCTGAATCACTGCTCGCTCTTCCCTGCCGACTCTTCGCTGGTGGGGCCGGCCGCGTCGGCGGACGGCGTGTGGCCGTTCACGCCCTCGTGGAACGCGGCCAGCCACATGCCGGGCTGGACCGGCGCCTGGGCCGGTGGCCGGACCGGCTCCGGGGCCCGGGGGGCCGCGGCGATCCTGGGGGGCTCGGCCGCGCCCCGCCGGGAGGGCGCGGCGTGGCGGCGGCGCTGGGGCAGGCCGTTCGCGGTCCGCTCGGTCACCACCGGGATGTCGCCGTCCACCGGGAACGACCCGGAGGCGGAGGCGGTGACGGTCCGCGAGCCCCAGGGCCGCGAGGCGGCCACCGGGCGCGGGCGCTCCGACGGGCGGGGCGCGGTGTCCGGCGCCGGCCGGGGGTTGGCGGCGGCACCGATGCCGTGGGCCCGGCCGGTGGCGGGGGCCGTGGTGATGAGCTCCTGCGGCACGATCAGCACGGCGCGCACCCCGCCGTAGGCGGAGGGGCGCAGCGAGACCTGGAAGCCGTAGGCCTGCGCGAGCCGGCCGACCACGGCCAGGCCGAGCCGGGGGGTCTCACCGAGGTCGTTGAGGTCGATGCCGGCCTGCGCGTCCAGGAGCATCCGCTCGGCACGGGCCCGGCCCTCCTCGCTCAGGCTGAGACCGCCGTCCTCGATCTCGATCGCTATACCGGTCTGCACCTCGACGGCGGTCAGGTGCACGCTGGTCTGCGGCGGGGAGTAGCGGGTGGCGTTGTCCAGCAGTTCGGCGACCGCGTGGATGAGCGGCTCGACGGCCGGTCCGACCACGGCGACCTCGGAGACCGGGTGCAGTTCCACCCGCCGGTAGTCCAGGATGCGCGAGATGCCGCCGCGCAGCACGCTGTACAGCGGTACCGCCTTGCTCCACTGGCGGCCGGGGCGGGCGCCGCCGAGGACGGCGATGCTGTCGGCGAGGCGGCCGATCAGGGCGTTGCCGTGGTCCAGGCGCAGCAGGTCGTCGAAGACCGCCGGGTCGTTGCCGTGCCGGTCCTCCATCTCGCGCAGGTCCTGGGCCTGCCGGTGCACGATCGCCTGGACGCGGCGGGCGATGTTGACGAAGGCCCGCTGGGCGTTCTCGCGCATGCCCTCCTCGTTGTCGACGGCCTCCAGGATGCTGCGCAGCACCGCCAGCCGGGCGGCCTGGAACTGCGGGCCGGTGCCGGTGTCCTGGGACTCGTAGGACCTCAGCACCTCGTCGGTCGACGTGCCGCGCTGGAGCCGGGCGACCGCCTCGGGCAGGCCGGTCCGGGCCAGCCGGAGCGTCTCGGCCTCCTGCTGGGCCAGCCGGCGGCGCAGTTCGTTCTCCTGGAGGGCGAACCGTTCGCGCAGGGCGGCCAGGGCGCGGCCCCGGCGTGCCGTCTCGGCGGCCACCACCGCCACCGCCGCGGTGCCCACGGCTCCGCACCAGAGGACTCCCGTGCGGGCGCCGGCGGAGGTCACCAGCGCGGCGACGACAGCGGCGCCCGCCGTCACGACCGTGGGCAGCAGCCACACGAGTACGGGAGCCGGGCGTCGGCCTCCGGGTGACGATCCAGCACGAAGCATCAGCATCCTCAAGCGGTCGAAGGAGCGGGCAGTGGTCGGGGTCGGTCTCCGGCGGTGCCGGGGGCCGTGGGGGGCGGGCGTTCCGGAGCCGTACCGCGCCGGTGCGGGGCTCCGGCGTGACGGGTGCACGACGAGGCCGCCCCGGGAGCGGGACAACCGGAATGTCCGGGACATTTCTGACGAAAGATCAGTAGCAGTGTTTTATAGCCGATTCGCCGTCGTCCTGTCGCATGTTCCACGGAACCCCGGACGCCGACGGGAACGGCCCGGCCGGGTGGGTACAGGCACCAGACTTGCCCTGCCCCGGCCCTGCCGTACCGTGGCCGGGGGAGGGTTCGCTCATGCGAGGGGTATCCCGGCGAAATCTCCCCGCAGCACGGCGAGTTCGTGGTACGTCCAGGCCTCCGACGGGCCGGTCCGGGGCCGATCCGCGGCCGGGGGCGAGACCGGCAGCGAGACCGGCGGCGGAGGCGGGGCCCGGCCGGCGGGCGGGGCGGGACCGTCGGACATCGCCCCCCGGGCCGGTTTCGCCGGACAGCGCGGTCGGACCGGGTTACGCTGCCGGTGACCTGTGGCGGACGGAAGGACGCGTCGCGTGCTCGGCTGGTGGATCGGTATATCGACGCAGACCCCGGAGCAGCGGGACGGCGCCGGGGACGAGGCCCGCAGGGCGGCACTGCTCGGCCACTGGGAGATCGGCCTGGGCGGCCTGGACTGGCTGACCGGACTCGTCGCCGCGGGCAAGGCCGTCCGGCTGGCGCACAACGGCTATCCGAGCCGCTTCACCGCCCGGGCCGGTGACGTGCTGCCGCTGCTCGCCGCGACCGGGGCGCCCGGCACCGGTCCCACGGCGGGCGCCTTCCTCCTGGAGCTGCACCCCGACCGGATCGCCGCCTGCCCCGCGGACCGCATGCTGACGATCGACGCCTGGGACCTCTCCTGAGCGCGGCCGGGCCCGCCCCCGCCGCCCGGTGACCCGCCGGCCCGCTCGCCGCGGACGGTGCGTCAGGAGGAGGGCGGGCAGAGCACGAGCAGGCAGCTCTGGATCCTGACGTCGTCGACGACGGGCCCGCCGTAGCCGGGGTTGGTGCCGGCGAAGGTCAGGGTGACGGAGTGGTCCAGCAGGGTGGTGAAGACCGCGGTCTGTTCGACGTACCCCATGCTGCGCAGGCCGTGGCCGGTGGTGTCGAAGGCGAAGCTCTTGACGGCTGAACCGTTGATCCGCACCTCGCCGGTCTGCGGGGTCTGCGGCCGAGAGCCCCTTCGGAGTGTGCGGGCCCTACCGCGCTCCGCCAAGGGGCCGACGACACGCACGGGGGCAGCAAGGAGCGGTTGAAGGTCGCAACCGGCGCGCGGCTGCACTCATGCGCCCCCGGCGCGGGTGTGACGCGGTGCCGCTCACTCGCCCCGGGACGTCCGGGAGGTCCGGGAGGTCCGGAAGCGCCGGGACGTCCGGGATGCTCCGGGCGGGCGGCCGAAGGCGAGGCCGGCGACCTCGCGCCAGTCCATGGTGGGGCTGGCCACCGGAGCACCCGGGCGGTCGCGCGGCACCAGCACCCGCAGGGCACCCGGACGGACGGCGCAGACGACCGGGGTCGCGAGCTGCAGCGCCTCCCCGTCCACGGCGACCGCGATCCGGTTCGCGTCGGCGTCGACGACCACGCGAGGGGCGGTCAGGACCCGCAGGCCCGCCGCCCGGGTGCCCCGGAGCGCG
The DNA here is from genome assembly GCF_042882445.1 of Kitasatospora sp. NPDC058218. Taxonomy (NCBI): domain Bacteria; kingdom Bacillati; phylum Actinomycetota; class Actinomycetes; order Kitasatosporales; family Streptomycetaceae; genus Kitasatospora; species Kitasatospora sp. NPDC058218. Next base: position 17,161 of record NZ_JBHVWC010000098.1, read on the forward strand.
ACGCCGGCGGCCTGGGACGCGTTGCCCACCCGGATCCCCACGACCCCCAGCGTCGCGCGGTCCAGCCGCGGCCGGCGGTTGCCCACGGCGGTCGGTTCGGGGGCCGCGTAGGGGTTGTTGCTGACCAGCAGCGCCTGTTGCGCGGTCAGTCGCGTGCCGTCGGGCAGCACCGCCTCCAGGGGGTGGCCGGAGTTTCCGAGGAGGAGGTCGGGGAGGGCGCCCAGGGCCGACCCGGCCTTGGCGTCGCGGTACTGCGGGCTCTGCACGATCTCGGCGTACGCGCCGAACGAAGCCGTGTTGACGAACGGCCGGCCACCCACCGTGCCCAGGTCGACCCGCAGCTCCTCGCCGTCGGTGAGCGCGTCCAGACACCGGGCCGGGTTCTCGCGGTCCAGGCCGAGGTCCATGGCGAAGTGGTTGCGCGTCCCGGCCGAGATCACCAGGAACGGCAGGTCGTGCTCGGCGGCGATCTCGGCCACCGTGGCCTGGGTGCCGTCGCCGCCGGCCACGCCGAGCAGGTCCGCGCCCTCCGCGACGGCACGGCGGGCGAGGGCGGCGACGTCCACCCGGACCGTCGGGTCCAGCAGGACGACCCGGGCGCCCAGCGCCTCGGCCCGCTCGACCAGGCCGAACCGGCCGACCTTGCCGCCGCCGGACTTCGGATTCATGATCAGCACGGGGTGCCGGGGGAGCGCGCGGGCGACCGCGCGCATGCCGTCGAAGGGCCGGGCCCCTCGCAGGGCCCGGCGCGCGAGCAGCACGGCGACGGCCCAGAGCGCGAGGGCGCCCAGTGCCGCCGGCCACAGGTCGGCCCTGGCGTAGGCCACCACGACGGCCGTGGGTGCCGCGATCACGAGCAGTGCGCCGGCCAGCCGCACGGCGCCGTGGTGGGACACCACCCACCAGGTGCCGGCCGCGGTGAGCGCCAGGCCGGCCAGCCCGATGGCGACCACCAGGAAGCCGCCGGCTCCGACCACGGCCACCAGGACCGCGACGGCACCCAGGGCGCAGACCAACGCCGCGCGGGCGGCCCACCGGGCACTCGCGAGGGAACGGGACGCCATCCTCCGCGCCTCCTCAGCTTTCGCCCGGTGCCGGCGGTCCGGGGCGCGCGGTCACGGGGTGCCCCGAACCGTCGGTGCCGGCGACCGGGGGGGTCTCGCCGCGACGGACGATCAGGCGCCCGACGTCATGTCGCTCTCGGCCACGGCGATGGCCAGGCCGAGCGCCTCCGCGATGTGGCCGGCCGCCGACATCACGCGGGCGGTGCCCACGATCGGCGCGATGGCCACCAGGACGTCCTGGAGCTGTTCGGCCGTCAGGTCGGTGCCGTCGGCGGCGCCGATGTGGGCGAGGTAGGACATCGGCGGCGCGTCCATCGCGACGAGCGCGGCGATCCGGGTGAGGAGGAAGGTGTCCATCGGCAGGCCGCACCGCTCGACCGAGTCGAGGGTCATGGCGGCGAGTGTGTCGAGAACGGGGGTTTCGGACGGGCTGGTCATGCTGCTCATGCCGGGCCATCTCCTTCGGTGGGCGGGAGCCGGCACGCCGCAGCTGAGGAGCAGCGGACTGCTCGAACGCCGTGCCCCCTCCATCGACCATAGGCCGGATGGGTGACGGTCGCACTCCGTTGCGGCGGCCGCCCCGGCAGCCGGTCCCCGACGGCCCGGGCCCGGGCGGGGAGGCCGGTCCCCGGGCGCCGGTTTCCCGGCGCCGCTCCCCGAGCGCCGGTGCCCGGGGGAGGGCTAGTCTGAAAAAGTGCCCGCAGTGTCGTCGGGTCCGCTTGTGGGGCGTGCCGATCGGCCACCGAGGAGGACGCCTGTCCGGCGACCGGGGCCGACCTCGCCGCACCTGCCCGGCGGCAGGTCCGGTGGGTCGGGGCGCTGCCGCCTCCGCCCGCCGGGGCCCGCTCACGGACCGGCGCCGGGCGCACCCGGTTCCCACCCGGTGGGCCCGACTCGGCGAGGCACCCACGGTGGTGCCGCCCCCACGCGATGCGAGACCGGTCGTGGGAGGAGTCGGACAGGAGACCGACGATGGACATTGCAGTGCAAAACCTGGCCGCGGACTACCCGCTGCTCAACGTGTTCTGGACGATGTGCTGGTTCTTCCTCTGGATCCTCTGGTTCATGCTGCTCTTCCGGATCATCGGAGACATCTTCCGGGACGACGGCCTCGGAGGGTGGGGGAAGGCCGGTTGGCTGATCTTCGTCATCTTCCTGCCGTTCCTCGGCGTCTTCGTGTACCTGATCGCCCGTGGCTCCGGAATGGGTCAGCGCGAGCTCGCCCGGGCGCGCAAGCACGACGAGGAGTTCCGCTCCTACGTCCGGCAGACCGCCGAGGAGAAGCCGAGCGCGGCCGCGGAACTCGCCCGGCTCGCCGACCTGAAGACACAGGGCCACCTCACCGACGAGGAGTACGAGAAGGCGAAGGCCAAGGTGCTGGCCTGAGGGGAGGAGTTCGTGACGGCGGACCCCGCTTCCCGGACCCGCGGGAAGCGGGGTCCGCCGCCGGGCCCGGGCCTGCGGGCCGGCGAGGGAGTCCGGCTCCGCCCGGCGGCCCGAGGGCGGGCTACCGCCCGGGGTGGTGGACGAAGCGGTACGTCTCCCGGTCCAGCTCGGTGACCTCCACGCCGAGCAGCGCGGGCACGGCGACGGACGCCTCCAGCAGGGCCAGCACCCGCGCCGTCAGCTCGGCCCGTTGTCCGGTGCTCCGGCCCGCCAGGATCTTGATCTCCACCAGGACCACCGCCTGCCCGGGCGAACCGTCACCGACCCGGTACTGCGCGGCCGGGCGGAACACCGTCTTGCACTCGGCCACGGTCGTGTCGATGACCTCGCCGATCAGCGAGTGGACCGCTGCGGCGAAGCCCTGACGGTCGAAGTCGAGGTCGGCCGAGTGGTCGACCAGGATCTGTGGCACGGGGAACCTCCGGGAGAACGAGCGATGCGGGGCCCGACAGGGCGGTGGCGCGCAGTCGTCGCGCCGGCGCCGGACCCGTCCGCACGGTACCGACGGCACGGACGGGTCCGGCGGTTCCTCAGCCGACCTGTACCGTCACCGTCCGGCCCGCGGTGACGGTCGGGGTGGCGTAGGTGTACGTGACGCCGTCCACCACCTTGGTCCTGGCCTTCCACGGCACGCCGTTGACCGTGATCGTGGCGTGGGTGCCGGGGAAGCGCGCCTCCCAGGTGTAGGCGCCGCTGCTCGACGTGTTGGTCAGGGTCGACTTCGTGGCCCCGTCGTGCCGCAGCGAGAAGGTGCCGGCGCCGATCCGCAGGTCGTCGATCTTCAGCCAGTCCATGCCGGCGGGCAGCCGGGACTGCGTGGTGAGGGTGCGCGCCGGCGCGTCGGGCTCGACGCCCAGCAGGCCCTCGACGGTCTGGCCGAGCAGGGTGAACGAGACCTCCGGGTAGTCGCCGTTGGTGCCCTGCTTGGCGTTGACGTGCTGGACGTCCTTCTGGTCGTAGACGTGGTTCATCCACTTCCAGGCGGTGTCGCTGCGGTTGTTCGTGAAGAAGGTGTCCGGCAGGTAGGTGAGCGCCTCGATGTTGGAGGGGGCGTCCTCGCCCGAGGCCTGCTGGTCGATGTAGTCGAGGTAGGCGTCCAGGCGGGCCCCGGGGGCGAGGATCTGCTTCATCGGCATGAACCAGCTGTTCTCCTTGCCCCAGCCGGTCAGCGCGCGCCCGTCGGTGGTGTAGCCGCGCACCATGTCCGCGCCCGACCCGGTGCCGCTCCAGGTGGAGTTGAAGTACGCCTTGAGCTCCCGGGCCTTCCGGTCGTACGTCGCGGCGAGGTCGCGGTCGCCCTTGCCGCGGGCGAGTTCGGCCATCGCGAGGTACGCCTGGTACTGGGAGCCGATCGCGTCGCCGGCCTCGGCGAGGGGTTCGCCGCTCTGCTCGTTGTAACTGGCGGTGCCCTGGAAGATGCCCTTGCCGGTGCCCTCGGCGACCTTCACGCTGCCGTTGTCCCGGGTGCCGTTGTGCAGGTCGACGAACTCGCCGGTGGCGTGCCGGTAGAAGTCCCAGAGCGCCGGGTCGTCGACGTACGCGCGGTCGCCGCTCCACCGGTACGCCTCGGCGGCCTTCTGCACCAGTTCGAAGGTGGCGGGGACTTCGCGGACGAAGCTGGTGGGGCTGCGGTAGTCGATCGACAGGTAGCTGGTGGTGTCGAAGTTCAGTGCCCACACCGGGTAGTAGGCGTGCTCCGCGGTGGCTGAGGCGGCGAACGAGCGGAGCATGGCCTTGTTGGCGCCGCTCAGGCCGAGCACGCCCGCGCCGGCCAGCTGGTGGGCGAAGTCGCGCGAGTAGTAGCCGCTGCGGTTGGCGTAGCCGGCCCAGTAGGAGGCGCCGTACGTGCCGGTTCCGCTGCCCGCCGTGTTCCACTCGTCGACGTTCAGCGGGCCCTGGGTGCCCGGGAGCTGGACCCAGCTGTTGGCCTTGCGCTTGGCCCAGTCGAACATCTCGACGATCTTCGGGTCGGAGGAGCTGATCCGGGGGTCGGCGGGGGAGGAGGGGGAGACCATCAGGTCGTCGGCGTTGACCCAGCCGTCGCCCGACCCGAAGCCGATCTCCAGCCGGTCGCCCCGGGCGAGGGTGATCCTGCTGAGCGTGTAGCGGCGGTAGTTGGCGGCGGCGGGCAAGGTCACGGAGGCGACGACGGCGCCGTTCACGCGGGCGACGAACGTGCCGTTCGGGCCGCCGGTGGCGATCCAGGCGGAGATGTCGTAGGTGCCCCGGCCGGTGGCCTTCACGGTCTGGGTGACGCTCTTCCCGGCGCCGTCGTCCAGGTAGACGAGCCCCTTGCCGCCGTGGGGGTAGTTGGTCGCGACACCCGTTCCGGAGCTGAACACCCAGCCCTCGCCGCCCTGTTCGAAGCCGGGGTTGACGAGGGCGAGCGGAGCCGGGCCGGCGGTGCCCGTGCCGGGCCGTCCCGCTTCGGCGCCCGCGGCCGGGCCGGCGGCCGCTGCGGCCGGGGTGCCGAGGACGAGCGGTGCGAGTAAGGCGCACGCGGTCAGCAGGGACAGGCGGGAACGCTTCATCGGGGTCTCCCGGGCAGGGGGTGGGGTCGGCCGTCGTCGACCGGGCGCGAGGCACGCTAACAAGTGGGAGTGAAGGCTTGCAATGGACCCGACAGGATCATTTGCCGGATCCGACTGAAGGTTTTCATCGATATCGTGCAAGTCGGACTGGGGGGTCGGCGGCTCTGCGCTTCCCGCGAGGGGTGCCAGGCCGCCTGCGGGCGGCGTACGGCCGGGAGTCGGGGCGTGATCAATCCGCTCGCCGGGCCGTATCATGGGCCGCTCGCCGGAGCTCCCGCCGGACGGCCCCGATCGGCGGCCGACCCTGCGGAGGTCCGCAAGCACGCACACGGAAGGACCGTGATGAAGGTCGGGATCACCGACGTGGCAGCCCGGGCGGGCGTCAGCGAGGCCACCGTCAGCCGGGTGATCAACCGGCGCCAGGGTGTCGCGAAGAAGACCAGGGACGCGGTCGAGCAGGCGATGGCCGAACTCGGCTACGAGCGTCAGACGCAAGGTCAACTGGTGGCGGTGATAACCGAGTTCGTGTCTAACCCGTTCTTCGCCGACGTCGCGGAGCGGATCGAGTCGGCCCTCGCGCCGCACGGCCTGAAGACGGTGCTGTGCCCCGCCTTCCCCGGCGGCGTGCAGGAACGGGACTTCATCGCCACGCTGGTGGAGAAGGGCATCGCGGCCGTCGTCTTCCTGTCCGCCTCGAACACGGTCGACGGCGCGGACACCGAGACGTACGAACTGCTGCGCCAGCGCCGCGTCCCGTTCGTCGGGATCAACGGCGAATTCGCCGACGGGGTACCCACCCCGGTCTTCTCGACCGACGACGCGCTCGCCGCCGAGCAGGCCGTCGACCACCTCTACCGACTCGGCCACCGGCGGATCGGGATGGCCTCCGGACCGGCCGGCAACCACCCCGCCGACCGGCGCGTCCAGGGCTTCCTCGACGCCATGGCCAGGCGCGGCATCGAGGCCGCCGAGGACTGGGTGATCCGCCAGTCCTACACGGTCGAGGGCGGGCAGGCCGCGGTGGCCCCGCTGCTCGCACGCGGCGCCACCGCCATCGTGGCGGCCAGCGACTACATGGCGCTGGGCGCGATCCGCGGCATCCGCCGCCAGGGGCGCTCCGTCCCCGGCGACGTGTCGGTGGTCGGCTACGACGGCTCGGCCATCACCGAGTTCGTCGACCCTCCCCTGACCACGGTGCGGCAGCCGGCCGACCGGCTCGCGCTGGAGGTGGGCCGCAGCATCCTGGCCCTCGTCAGCAACCGGGAGGTTCCGACCGGGGAGCTGCTGTTCGACCCCGAGCTGGTCGTCCGCTCCTCGACCGGCCCGGCCCCGGGCACCGCTCCGGAGCGGCTCGCCCCCTGACGGCCGCCGCGCCGCCGCTGCGCCGAGGTGCCCGGGTCGATCTCCCGGACCGGATCCGGCCACCGGCGGTGCGTCGCCGGCGGGGTACGGCCGGGGTGGTGGGCGAGCCGTGGGGCGCCGGGGTCCGACGGGTTCCGGCGGCGGCCGGGGAGCGGCCGACGGGTGGGGGCGGAGGGTCCGGCGGAGGCCGCCGGGGCTGCTGGGTCCGCTCGGCGAACGGCCGGCAACGGCCCCGCGGAACATGCCGCAGGCCTGGGCCTGCGGGTGGTGCGCTCCTACGATGTGAGGCGCCGTCGGCCTGACCCCGACAGCGTCGGCCGACGCCGGACTCCACCGGGCTCCCAGGGCGCCCGTGTGTCCCGTCGGCCACGGCCCGCCCCGGGCACCGGGAGCGGGCTCGTAGCGCAGGCTGCACCACGCAGGCCGCACACCCCTCCTCACCACCCAGGGAGTACGCCCATGCACGCCCGCACTGTCGCACCGTCGTTCAGACCCGTCCGCGCCGTCCTGCTCGTTCTGACCATGCTGGCCGCCGTGGTGGCCGTCACGCTGCCGACGGCCGGCCCCGCCCGGGCCGCCGTGCCGGACCGCTGGGGCTTCGCGTTCCTCGACAACCCGACCCCGCCGGCCGGGTACGTCCCCGACCTCACCCGGCAGTGGGGGAGTTGGCCGTCGCCCGCCGCCAACCCCGTCAAGGTCGACCAGCTCGCGGTCGGCTCGTACCTCGTGCACTTCCCGTTCATCGCCGGACCGGGCGGCATCGCCCACGCCACCGCTGTCGGCCGCACCGGCAACTGGTGCCAGATCAAGGGCTGGTCCACGGCGGGCACCGGGCAGGACGTCGCGGTGAACTGCTACCGGCCCGGCGGCGCTCCCGACAACACGCTGTTCACCGTGCTCTACACCACCAGCAGCGGAACGCCCTCGCCAGCCGGCGGCAGCTACGGCTACACCTACTCGGACATCTCCGGCGCGGTGCTCGCCCAGTACAACTCGGCCGGTGCGGTCAACACGGTGAGCCACGGCTCGACCGGGATCTGGAAGGCCTGGCTGCCCGGCCTGGGGCTGTCCACCGCCGCCGGGAACATCGAGGTCACGGCGGTCGACGCCGTTCAGGGCGCGCGCTGCAAGGTGGCCGACTGGGCGCCCGCCGCGACCGGCCAGACCGTCGTGGTGAGTTGCTTCGACGCGGCCAACGCCCCGTACGACACCAGGTGGACGCTGAGCTACTCCCTCAAGCGGGCCCTGCACGGGCCGGCGTTCCCGCCGAAGTCGTTCGGCTACCTCTGGTTCAACGGCGGGGTCCCAGCGGCGACCAACTTCAACTCCAGCGGCGCGACCAACACGCTCGCCGGGTCCGTCCCGGCCACCGTCACGCTGCCCGGGGTGGCCGTCCCCTCGGACACCGCGCACGCCACGGCCTACGGCCCGGGGCCGGGCTGGTGCGGGCTCGCCCTGCCCTGGGCCCGGAGCTCCGGGACGGTGAAGCTCTACACGATCTGCTTCAACGCCGCCGGCTCGCCGGTCTCGACCCCGTTCCTGACCGCCTACACCTCGGCGTTCTGACCCGCCGGGCCGACCCCGCCCACCCGGGGTCGGCCCACCGCCGGGCGGGTGCTCCGCGCGGACCGCGTTCCGCTCCTCCGCTCGCCCGGGACCAGCCGAGAAGGATCACTCCTGCGATTCCATGGCGGCGGGCCGGAGCAGGCCTCCGAATGGTTCCTGAGGGCTGCTCTCCCTCCCCGAGGGCAAGGGATGTCGGCCGACACGGGCAGAAAGCCCCTGCCTGTTCGGCCCGTCGCCGCGACCGGACCGGGTCGCACCGGGCCGCACCGGGTCGCACCGGGGAGATGCCCGCAGGCGGCGCTGTCGTGCGGCTCGGCGGGGCGTGCCGGAAGGGCGCGCACGAGGTCGTTCGGCGGGTCCGGGATGCACGAGGCGCACCCGCGGCCTCCGGGGGCGACGCCTCGTCGGGTGCGCGCCCTCGTGATCGACCCGATGCATCGTCACATTCTGCTGATGGCCGCCGCTTCCCTCAGTAGGGCGCTGTGTGTGCCGTTGCGGGGCGCCCTCGCCCTGACCCTCGGGTTCGCGCTGTCCGCGGTGGTCGCGAGTGCGGTGCGGGGCGTCGTCCTGCTGCACGAGAGGGGCGGCGTGCTGCCGCCCCTCGTGGCGGGAGCGGCCCTGTACGTGCGGTCGGCGGCGGTGCTGCTCGCCGTGGTTCGGGCCGGCGAACCGGTCGCCCGGCCGGCGGCCGGGGTGCTCGCCGTGGCGGCGGTGCTGCTGCCCTCGGGTGCGACCGCCCGGTTCGGCCTCCGGCCGGGCCGTCCCGGCGGCACGGTCACGATGGTCGCCGCAGCCCTGGCCGCCCCGGCCGCCCCGCCGGCTGAGTGCCGACGGGTCCCCCGAGGAATTCTTGGTCGAAACATGACAGCTCCGGCCGCCTGAGGATCCGGCGGCCGGAGCGACAACGGGCGCGGTCAGCGCCCCGGGGTGTGACCCCTTACGGCGCGGTGATCTCGCGCGTCAGCTTCGACTGCCACGGACACCAGGTCGAGCCCGGCAGGAGGGCGCCGCCCACCTCGGACAGGTGGTCGTTGACGTAGGAGATGCTCGCGTCGCAGGCCTCCACGGCCATGCCGAAGAACGACACGGTGTTCGGGGCGAGCTGGTAGTTCCACGGCTTGTTGTAGGAGGCGGGGGTCTTCACGACCTTGCCCATGACGCTGATGTTCTCCGTCTCCACGCCGCTCAGGATGTTCCGGGCCTGCTGGATCCGGGTGGAGTCGGTGAGCTGGAACACGAAGGTGTTCGTGCCGTCGGTGAACTCGAAGTAGGTCGGCGCCACCGCGGCCGCGGTGCGCGCCCCGGCGGTGTCGTTCGGGGTCGCCTGCGCGGGCTGGGCCAGCGCCATCGCGAACATGGCGACCGCGCCGAGGCTGGCGACCTTGGTGATGGTACGTCGCATGACTGATACCTCCATGGGTGTCCGGCGGGCCGCGTCCACGACCCGTCTGTCAACGAACCTAATCGGGGAGGCGGCGTCTTGGTCCGCCCGCCGGCGGAAGTGCCTCAAAGGGCTCCGGCGTCCCCTCGGAGCTTGCCCCATCGGGACGTTGTCGCGCCGAGGCCCACGAAGGGCGGGGTCCGTGAGCTGATGGACAGTCAAAAGAGGTTTGAGAAGCGCAGGTACGGCTTCGGTCATCGGCTGCCCTTTGGGGCGACCGGCCTCCGCGCCGGGTCGCGAGCCGCCGAGCGGGCCAACGTGCGGGCCGGGACCGACCCGCGCCGGGCCTCCGACGAACCGGGCCGCCGGGTGCCGGGCCTCCCGTCCCACGAGCCCCCGTGCCCGGTGCTCCGGAGGCCTGCCAGGGCCCGATGTGCCACCGTGGTACCCGGGGGAGCGCACCCTGTCGGGAGAGGAGTGGCCATGTCGTCGAAGCGACGCCGCAAGAAGAAGGCACGGGCCAGGCACAAGGCCAACCACGGCCGCCGCCCCCAGTGCTGAACACTTCCTGAGCGGTCACCGGCGGCCCGGCGAGGGGTCGCCGGTGACCTCGGACCGTCACACCGTGACGTCCGCCGACCGGCGCGGGGGCGCCCGGGGGGCCCCCGCGGCGGCGCCCGGGGCCCCGCGGGGGGGGGCCGGCC
>NZ_JBHVWC010000099.1:0-26239 GCF_042882445.1 Kitasatospora sp. NPDC058218
CGCTTCTCTTGGTGTTATGTTTGGCTCGTTTTTTTTTAAATGCCCCAGGCCCCCCGCGGCGGGCCCGGGGGCGCCCCCCCGCGGGGGGGGGGCGCCCCCCCGGGCCCGTCGACTCCGGCCGGGGCTCCGCGGGCGCGTGCGCCCCGGACCCGCGGCCGGGTCCTGTTCGTGCGGCGGGCCGGTCAGATCGCCGGACCGCCGTAGAAGGGACCGTAGTAGCCCGCGTACTTCTCCAGGTAGTCGGTGTCGCCGTCGTGCTCGTGCCGGTCGAACTCCGGTCCGTTCCTGATCTCGTCCTTCGTCCGGTCGACGTACGCCTTCCGCTCCTCGAAGTCGACCTGGATGACGGTGCCGGCGGGCAGCAGCACGTGCTTGCCGAAGATCCACGGGCCGGTGTCCACCACCAGGTACCGGTCGGCGGCCTGCTCGGACAGCTTGTCGATCCTGCCGATGTGTCCGTCGACCGCCTCCACCCGGAAGTCGACGAGGTCGGACCCGGTGACGTAGCCGGACGTGGAGCGGAACTCCCAGATGTTGACGTCGCTGCTCACAATCGTCTCCTCTCCGCACGGTGTGCCGTGCCGGGGGTGTCCCGGCGGTGTTCGCCCCATCGGCTGCCCCGGGGGGCCGGGTTCATGCGGGGCGATGCCGTCGGACCCCGTTCGACCCCGTGGCGGCTTCCGTACTCGCCCAGGTGCCGCCGTCACCGTGGCGTCACACGACGGGAACGCCGTGGTGCGGATGCGGTGACGCTTCGGTGACGGTGGAGCGGCGAACGTGGACGGCACACCGTGGACAGACCTGCGGACGGTGCGAGGGGAGCCAGGGCCATGCCGATCAGTCCCACCCATCCCGGCGTCTACATCGACGAATTGCCGAGCGCGGTGCGCACCGTCGTCGGGGTGCCGACGTCGGTCGCCGCGTTCGTCGGGACGGCGCCGCGCGGTTCGGTGACGGACCCGGTGCACATCACCGGCTGGTCCGACTACGAGCGCGAGTTCGGCGGTCTCGACCGGACCAGCGAGATGAGCTACGCGGTCTACCAGTTCTTCCAGAACGGCGGTGCCGAGGCGCAGGTCGTCCGGATCGTCGCGCACCGGCCGGCGGACGCCCCCGCGGGCGGGCCGACCTACCCGGCGCCCGCCACCGTCGTCCTGGCGGCCGCGTCCGGCGCGGCCGCCGACGCGATCACCCTCACCGCGGTCAGCCCCGGGGACTGGGGCAATCGCCTGCGCGCCCGGGTGGACCACCGGACCAGGGACAAGGCGGCGAACGCCGCCGACCAGAAGAGCTTCAACCTCACCCTGCGCGACACCGCCACCGGCGTGACGGAGACCTACCTCAACATCGGGACCACGCCGGACAGCGGCAACCGGCTGAGTGCCGCGCTGGCCGGCTCCGCCCTGGTCACCGTGGACGCCGCGGCGGACGGCAGGCTGCCCGCGGCCGGCGCGGACGTCCCGGCCGGGCAGGACCCGTTCCCGGACGGCAAGGGAGCCGGCCACGGCGACTGGTACGTCGACGCCGCGAACGGACTCGACGGCACCGCGACCCCGGTCGCCGCCGACTACCTGGGCGAGAACTCCCCGGTCCGGGACGGCAAGCAGGGCATCTACCAGTTGTTGAAGACGGACATCTTCAACATCCTCTGTCTGCCCGGGCCGCCCGGCCAGAACGGCGACGGGGCCCACCCGGCCGGGATCCTGGCCCAGGCGGCCAGGCTCTGCCTGGACCGGCGGGCGATGCTGCTGGTGGACCCACCGGACAGCTGGCGCAGCGTCGCCGAGGTCGCGAGGGCCGGTGCACCGGGTGGCAGCGGGCTGCCGCTGACGGGTGACCTCGCGAAGAACGCGGCGGTGTACTTCCCCCGAGTCATGATCGCCGACACCGCGCAGCAGAACATGGTCCGCGACTTCCCGCCCTGCGGGGCGGTCGCCGGGGTGTGGGCCCGTACCGATGTCGCACGCGGCGTGTGGAAGGCTCCGGCCGGTACCGATGCCGGGCTGAGCGGGGTGGTCGCGCCACAGGTCCTGATGACCGACCAGGAGAACGGCATCCTCAACCCGCTCGGCGTCAACTGCCTGCGCCGGCAGCCGGTGGTCGGCACCGTGGTGTGGGGAGCGCGCACGCTCAGGGGCGCCGACATCCTCGCGGACCAGTGGAAGTACGTGCCGGTCCGCCGGCTGGCGCTGTTCATCGAGGAGAGCCTGTTCCGGGGCACCCAGTGGGTGGTCTTCGAGCCGAACGACGAGCCGCTGTGGTCGTCGATCCGGCTCAACGTCGGCGCGTTCATGAACACCCTGTTCCGGCAGCGGGCCTTCCAGGGCCGCACGCCGCAGGAGGCCTACCAGGTGGTCTGCGACGCGACGAACAACCCGCAGAACGACATCGACCGGGGGATCGTCAACATCCAGGTCGGCTTCGCCCCGTTGAAGCCCGCGGAATTCGTGATCATCCACATCCAGCAGCTGGCCGGCCAGATCCAGGTATGAGCCCGATCGGGTGACGGGTGACGGTGGCGGGTGACGAGGAAGGGCAGCCATGGCGGACAGCAGGACGAAGCGGCGCGACCCCTACAAGAACTTCCGGTTCCGGGTCAGGTTCGGCGGCGGGACGGACTACATCGCCGGGGTCAGCAAGGTGACCGGCTTCAAGCGCAGCACCGAGGTGATCAAGCACCGCAGTGGCGGGGACCCGGCGACCAGCGCCAAGCTGCCGGGGCGCACCGAGTACGACGCGATCACGCTGGAACGCGGGGTCACCAACGACAAGGTGTTCGAGCAGTGGGCGAACCGGGTGTGGAGCTACCACAACTCCGGTAGCGGGCTCGAATCCTCGCTCAAGGACTTCCGCCGGGACATCGTCGTCGACGTCTTCAACGAGGCGGGCCAGAAGGTGCTGTCCTACCAGGTGTTCAACTGTTGGGTCTCGGAGTACCAGCCGGTGTCCGACCTCGACGCCAACGCCAATGCGGTGGCCATCCAGCACGTCAAGCTGGAGAACGAGGGCTGGGTCCGCGAGGACCTGCCCGAGCCGGTCGAGACCGGGTTCGAGGACCCGGCCTGACCATGAGCACGCAGACCATGAGTACCCAGAGCACGGGCACGTCGACCGCGGGCATGCAGAGCACGGGCACGTCGACCACGGGCACGTCGTCCACGCCCGCCCAGGCCGCGGGCCCGCCGGACGGGCGTCCGCTGACCGAGGCCGGCCTGCTCGCGGTGTGGGAGGCCGGCCGGGGCAAGGACGCCGTCCGGCGGTCGCTGGTGCTCGCCGCGGCCGGCGGCGCCGACCCGTCGGCGGTGGCGGACCTCGCCGTCGGCACCTGCCGGGAACTCGTGCTCGCGCTGCACGAGCGCTGCTTCGGCCCGACCTTCCCGTGCGCGGTCACCTGCCCGTCCTGCCACGAGGAGCTCGAACTGGAACTGAGCGCCGACGACGTCCGGGCCGGTGGGGCGGACGGCGAGCGGCGGCTGCGGGTCGAGGGGTTCGAGATCGAGTTCCGGCTGATCACCGGCAGGGACCTGCTGACCGTCGGCCCGGGCACACCGGACGCCCGACGGGCACTGCTCGGCCGGGTCCTGACCTCGGCCGTGGCGCAGGGGGTGCAGGTCGCCCCCGAGGAACTGCCGGACGCGGTGCTGGACGCGCTCGCCGACGCCCTGTCCGCTCAGGACCCGCAGGCGGACGTCCGGCTGGAGCTCGACTGCGTGGAGTGCGGGCACGCCTGGCTGTCGCCGTTCGACGCGGCCGCCCATCTCTGGGCCGAACTGGACGCCTACGCCCGGAGGCTGGTGCACGACGTGCATGTGCTGGCGAGCGCCTACGGCTGGTCGGAGGACGAGGTGCTCGCGATCGGTCCGGCACGTCGGCAGTGCTATCTGGAGCTGGTGACGGGATGACCGACTTCGTGAGCCGCCTGCTGGGCGTGCCCGGTGCGGGCGGCCCGCCGATCCGGCCGCTGACCGGATCGCTGTTCGAGCCCAGGCGGGCCCGGCGGCCGGTGCAGGACGCCTTGCCGATGCCGGAGGAGTCGACCGGTCGCACGGCCGCGCCGCTGCCCGGTCCCGCCGGTGTGCGGGCCGCCGATCCGGCCGTCCCGGCCGGCCCGGGACGGCGGGCCGGGGCAGCCGCCAGGGGGCAGGAGACCGGTCCACCCACTCACCTCCGGGCCCCGGTCGGGCCCCGTCCCCAGGAGTGGCCGGCCGATCCGACGGACCACCGACCGGAGGCGCCGGGAGAGGCGCCGTCGTCGGGCGGGACCGCCCCGCCACCCGCTACCCGGCCGTCCGAAGGACCGGTGGCGCCCGACCCGGCCCGGCTGCCGGGCGACCACCCCCCGGCCGGCGCGCTCCGGCCGGGCACGGAACCGGCGGGCGGATCCGCGGCCGGCCCGGCGGCCGGATCCATGACGGACCCCGCGAACGACCCCGGAACCGGATCCGCGACCGACGCCGCGACCGACCGCGCAACCGGATCCGCGACCGACCTCGCGAACGGATCCGTGACCGACCCCGTCCGGGAGCATCCCGTACGGCCGCTCCACACCGCGGCGCGACCGACGGGGCCGGCTCCGGCGGCGCAGTGGCCGCAGTGGCCGCAGTCGCGCCAGGGGCCCGCCGCCGAGCCGACCGTGCACATCACCATCGGCCGCGTCGAGGTCAGGGCGACCCGGGAGACCCCCGCGCCGGCCCGTCGACGGCCCGAACGGCAGCCCGCGACGAGCCTCGACGACTACCTGCGCACCCGGTCGCGAGGTGATCGCCGATGAGCGACGAGGAGGCGATCGCCGCCGTCACCAGGACGCTGAGCGGCCTCGTCCACGGCGCGCTCGCCGATGTCGCCGGAGCGGGCGTGGACACCCGGCCGCTCGACGAGCTGGCCGGTGGCACCCGCGACAAGCTGGTGAACATCTACCTGTTCCAGGCCGACGTGTCCGGAGCGCTGCGCAACGCGGACCGGCCGGACCTGACGCCCGGTGAGAGCGGGGGCCCGCCGTTCCCGCTGGTGCTGCACTACCTGATCACCCCGTTCGTCCGGCACGACCCGGGCCTCGACGCGCACCGGCTGCTCGCCCGCACCGTGCGGGTGCTGCACGACAACCCGGTGCTGCAGCGCGGTGAGCTCGCGGCCTTCGCGCCGGACAGCAACGTCGCCGAGCAGCTGGACCGGATCAGGATCACCTGGCAGCCGTTCGGCGAGAAGGACATCTACGCACTCTGGTCGGCCTTCCAGACGCCGTACCGGATGTCGGTGGCCTACGAGGTGAGTGCGGTGCTGATCGACAGCCGCCGGGCGCCCACCGCGCCGGTGCCCGTGCTCAAGCGGGGCCGCAACGACGAGGGGCCCGGTGCGCAGGCCGGACTGCCGCTCGGCCTGCCCGCGCTCACCGCGGCCGTGCCGCCGGCCCGCCAGCCGGCCGCCCGGCCGGGCGAGCAGGTCTCGCTGCGCGGCCACGGGTTGTCGGCCCGCTCCGCCGAGGTCCGGCTGAGCCATCCGCTGCTGCCGGCCCAGGTGGTGGTACCGCTGGCCCCGGGTGCGCTGACCGACGGCGAGGCGCGGTTCACCGTCGGAGCCGCCGGCATGCCGGCCGGGCTCTGGTCGGTCGGGCTCGCGCTCACCGGACAGGTCACCGAGGGCGGGGTGTCCCGGTCGGTGGTGACCGTCACCAACGAGGTGCCGCTCGCGGTCGCGCCCCGGATCACCCGGCTGCCGGCGACCGTGCCGCAGGCGGCGGACGGCAGCGCGGTGATCGAGCTGACCTGCGCCCCGGCGCCGCTGCCCGGCCAGCCGGTGCTGCTCGTCTTCGACGGGCGGGCCGTGCCGCCCGACCCGCCCGGCCCCGGCACGCCACGGCCGGCGGGCAGCGCCCGGTTCACCGTGCCGCACGCGGCGAAGGGGCGGCATCCGGTGCGGTTGCGGGTGGCCGGCGTGGACAGCCTGCTGATCGACCGCTCGGGAGCCCGGCCGTCCTTCGACCCGACCCAATCGGTGGCGGTGATCTGATGACGGACCCGCAGAACACCGGGGTGAGCGGGGCGGACGGGGCGGAGGCCGCCAACAGCCGGTTCCTCGCCGCCTCGCTGACCTGGCTGCGGCTCCTGCTGCGGCGGCGGATCGCCGAGGGGCCGGTGCCCGCCGAGCCGGCCGGTCCGGTGCGCGGGGAGTCGCTCGGCCCGGCCCCGGCCGGGAGCGCGCCTGAGGCCCGGCCCGGGCGGGCCCGTCTGTTCCGTCGCACCGCACCGGCGCCGGCGCCCGCCGGGACCGCCGCGCCCACCGGGACCGCCGCGCCCGCCGCGCCCGGCGATCGGGTGACGGAGCAGCAGATCGAGGCGGCCGCCCGGGCGGTCCGGGACGCGGAGGAGGTCTCACCGCCGCCCCCGCTCGCCCAGCTCGCCGACCGGCTCGGGCTCTCCCGGTTCGAGCGCGACACCCTCCTGCTGTGCGTGGCGACCGAACTCGACCCGTCGATCACCGGGCTGTACGCCCGCGCGCAGGGCGACGAACGGCCGGCCCACCCGACGTTCGCGCTGGCCCTGGCGCTGCTGCCCGACCCGGCCTGGGACGCGCTCTCCCCGCAGGGCGGACTGCGGTACTGGCGGCTCCTGGAGATCACCCGGACCGTCGGCCAGGGCCTGGTCGCCGGTGCGCTGCGGGCCGACGAGCGGATCGTCAACCACGTGAAGGGCCTGAACCACCTCGACGACCGGCTCGCCCTGCTGATCGAACGCCTCGACCCGGGGCCGGAGGCGGAGCTGCCGCCCTCCCAACGGGCGGTCGCCGAGGAGATCGTCCGCACCTGGCGGCGGCCCGGCGTACCGCTGGTCCAACTCGTCGGCCCCGAGGGCTCCGACGGCCCGGGCAAGCGGGCGGTGGCCGCCCACGCCGCGGCCGCGAGCGGGCTGGTCGCCTGCCGGCTCCCGGCCGGGCTGCTCCCGGCCGCACCGGGCGAACTGGACGAGCTGGCCCGGCTGTGGCAGCGCGAGTCGACCCTGCTGCCGCTCGCGCTCTACCTCGACGCCGGGGACACCGGGCCCGGGGACCCGGGGCCGGCCCGGTTCCTGGCCCGGACCGGTGGCAGCGCCCGCCTGCTCGCCGGTCGGGAGAGCAGCCCCGACCTCCCGGCCTCCTCGGTGCTCGACGTCGCGCCGCCGACCCCGGCCGAGCGGGCCGAGGCATGGCGGGCCGAGTACGGCCCCGGCGAGCACACGGACGCGCTCGCGGCACAGTTCGGCCTGGAGCTGTCCGCCATCCGGGAGGTGGCGACCGTCGCCGCCGGGGACCCTGCCGCCGCCTGGCGAGCCTGCCGGCTGCGCACCCGGCCGCGCCTGGACGCCCTCGCGCAGCGGCTGGAGACCAGGGTGACCTGGGAGGACATCGTGCTGCCCGAGGACGGCCGCCGGGCGCTCGGGGAGATCGCCGACCAGCTGGCGCACCGCACCACGGTGTACGAGACCTGGGGGTTCGGCGAGCGCGTCACCCGGGGGCTCGGCCTGGGCGCGCTGTTCGCCGGGCCGAGCGGTGCGGGCAAGACGATGGCCGCCGAGGTGCTCGCCCGGCACCTCCGGCTCGACCTCTACCGGATCGACCTGTCCGCCGTGGTCAGCAAGTACATCGGCGAGACCGAGAAGAACCTGGGCCGGCTGTTCGACGCGGCGGAGGGCGGCGGCTCGATCCTCTTCTTCGACGAGGCGGACGCGCTGTTCGGCAAGCGCAGCGAGGTCAAGGACGCGCACGACCGCTACGCCAACATCGAGGTCAACTACCTGCTCCAGCGGATGGAGAGCTACCGGGGGCTGGCCGTGCTGGCCACCAACCTCCGCTCGGGGCTGGACAACGCGTTCCTGCGGCGGCTGCGGTTCATCGTGGAGTTCGAGTTCCCCGGCCCCAGCCAGCGCCGCGAGATCTGGGAGAAGGCGTTCCCGGCGGCCGCGCCGCGCGCCGCACTCGACCACGAGCGCCTCGCCCGGCTGCCGGCCAGCGGCGGCATGATCCGCAACATCGCGCTCAACGCGGCCTTCCTCGCCGCCGCGGCGGGCACCCCGATCACCATGCCGACGGTGCTCGCCGCAGCGCGCAGCGAGTTCCTGAAGCTCGAACTCCCGATGACCGAGCGCGACTTCGCGTGGAAAGGGGCTCCGGAGCGATGAGGATCGAACTGCACATCGAGCGGCTGGTCCTGGACGGGGTCGGCGCGGATCCCGGTGAACTCAGGAAGGCGCTGCACGCCGAGCTGACCAGGCTGCTCGCCGCGGCGCCGGCGGGGGCCTGGGGCGAGTCGCGCCGCGTGCCCGGTCTCGCCGCCCCGGAGGTCCGCGGCGGGCCCCGGCCGGCCGCACTCGGGGCGGCCGTCGCCCGGTCCGTCCACGGCGCGCTGGCGCGCCCGCACCGGGAGGTGGGCGGATGACCGGGAAGGCGGTGGTACCCGCCGGGGCCGGCCGGCAGCCGGTGAACGCCCGGGAGTGGGGCGGGACGCAGGCGCCGACGCACGAGGCCGCGCGGTGCGGCGGTGTCCGCGGCGGGCGCACCGGCGTGATCCAGCGCCGGGCGACCGGGGACGGGGCGGCGACCGGGGCCGTCCGTGGCATCGTCGACGTCGACGAGCTCGGGCACGTGCTCGACACCCCGGGCCGGGAGCTGCCCCCCGCGGTCCGCGCGGACATGGAACAGCGGCTGGGCAGTGACTTCAGCACGGTCCGGATCCACTCCGGGGACGCCGCCCACCGCTCCGCCGTCGCGGTCGGCGCGCGGGCGTGGACGGCCGGCTCGCACATCGTGTTCCGCGACGGCCTTCCGGACACCGGCACCCGGGCCGGCCGGATGCTGCTCGCCCACGAACTCGCCCATGTCGTCCAGCAGTCCACCGGACCGGTGGCCGGCCGCGACATCGGCGGCGGGCTGCGGGTCAGCGAGCCCGGCGACCGGTTCGAGCGCGAGGCGGAGGCCGTCGCCGACCGTGCGGAGCGCACCGGGCCGCGTCCCGGCCCGGCCCGGCCGGCCCCGACCCTGCCTCCGGCCCCGGCGGGGATCCGGGCGGTGCAGCGCTTCGAGGCGCCCGTGCACGAGGCGGCCGAGCGGGTCGGGCTCACGACCGACGCCGCCGGGCGCGAGGACCAGGCGGCCTTCAGCAACGAGGAGGCCGGCGCGGTCTACTTCGGCAACTGGATGCGCGACCTCAACCAGGTCTTCGTCCCGCTCGCACTGCGCATCCTGCCGGCGGACGTGCTGTTCTCGATGCTGGCCTACATGGCCGCGAAGAAGTTCGGCCGGAGCATGACCCCCGAGCAGTTCGGCTACTACATCCCCGCCGAGCACATCGACAACCCCGGCGGGCTCACCTCCACCGACGACCTGCTCGCCGCGCCGCCCGCCGTCACCGCCGCGCCGCCGGTCGCCGGGGCCCCGGCCCGGCCGCCGGCGGCGGTCACCGCCCAGGAGCCGCCCGAACCGGCCGCCGCCGTGCAGCAGGGGGCGCCGGGCACCGCCGCACCGGTCTTCTCGGTGGACCGGGCGGGCGTGCTCGCCTACATCAGGCGGACCAACCTGCACGTGGAGCGGCGGCTGGAGCTCGCGGTGCAACGCGGGCGCACCACCGACGGGCTGCTCCACTTCGGGGCCGCGCTGCACGCCGTCGAAGACCTGTTCGCGCACTCCAACTGGGTGGAGATCGCGGTGAACAAGGTGCTGCGCGAGCACGCCGACCTGCTGCCCCGGCTCCGCGGCGCCGACCGGAGCGCCTTCGCCTTCCTGCCGTCGATCGACGTCGGGCGCGGACCGGCCGCGCTGCGCAACCGTCCGGTGCTCTCCACCGGCACCTTCCTCGGCGCGGACACCAAGATCTCGCTCACCAGCGAGTTCGTGAAGTTCCTGCTGACACCGCTGCCCGACCCCAAGACCATCGCGGAGGCCAAGAGCGAGGAGCGGTTCATCGAGGCCGAACTGCGCGTGACGGGCCACCTGCTCCAGAACAACAAGCAGTTCCGGGACGGGCTGCGCCAGACCCTGCTCGGGGCGCTGGGCTCCTACGGGCGGCCGCCGTACAGCGCGGTGACCGGCCGGGCGGTCGAGACCCTGCTGAGCCTGCCGATGGACCAGATCTACCACCTGGGCACGCTGTTGCCCGCGATCATCCCGCAGTCGGTGCGGGACGTGACCGTGGTCGCCGCCCAGCGGGCCATCCGCGCGGGAATCCACGAGCACCTCATGGTGCCGGCCGCCAAGCGCTTCCAGGCTGAGGCGCTGGGCGCCCAGGTGGCCGACACCAGCCTGATCGTCGCGCTGCGCGAGGCCCGCGCCCGGCAGGCGCGCACCGCCACCCCCGAGGCCGAACGCCGCGCGATGGAGCTGGAGGGGCGTTTCACCGGCCGCGGCGTGGCCGAGCAGGAACGCGAGGGCCGGGAGGCCGCCGTACGCCGTGAACGCAACCTCCAGGCCACGCCCGAGCCGACGATCGCCGGTCCGTCGCACAGTCAGATCGCCAAGGACCACGCGGACAGCCCGTTCTTCGGCCTGGCGTTCAAGGTCGCGACCGTCGCCGACCGCCGTCTGCGCGAACGGATCACCGAGGCCTGGGCGGAGGCGGGCGGCGGGCCCACCCGGCGGCTCGGCTTCGACGCCGCCGCCTGGCCGGCCGGGACGGAGGCCGAACGGGAGCAGCGCGACCTCTTCCTGCAGACCCGCGCCCGGCGCGACCACGAGGAGACCGAGAGCCGGGCGGCCGGACTGCGCATCGCCGCACGGGGCAACGTCGAGCCGGCCGCGTTCGACCTGGCCGCGATGCGGACCGAGACCGCCGAGCGGATCCGCGCGGTCGCGGCCCTGCTGCGCGCCACCGCCGGTGCACCGGACCAGGTCGGCGGCCGGCTGCAGCAACTGCGCGGCTGGCTGGGCACGGTCGCCCCGGACGATCCCGAGCTGGCGAAGATCGACCGGGAGCTGCAGACCGCGGCCGACGCGGCCCGGCAGGCCGGCCAGGGCCGGACGGCCGTGAGCACCGCCGCCCTCGCCGATCAGCTCGACGCCGACGCGGCCGTGGTCGCCGCGGCCCTCACCCAGCCGCAGCGACAGGCGGCGCACGAGCAGCTCGACCGTTCCCGGGCCACGGCACTGCGGGTCCTGGCCACCACGCCGGACCTCCGCTCCGGCACGGCCGGGGTGGTCCTGCTGGTGCTGGACCAGCAGATCGCCGACACGGCGCCGACCTTCTACACCGAGCAGCGCGAGGTGGCCGAAGGCCGCCGCCACCTCGCCGAACACACCGGTCCGCGCACCTTCGCCCTCCGTGAGGTGACCCTCCCCGCTCTGAGCAGTCGCCCGCCCGGCCTGCGGCACCTGCTGGAGGAGTCCCGGCTGCTGGTCGACCACCCGTACGAGAGCACCTGGTGGGAGCAGACCGTGATCGAGCACATCCGCGCGCACGCCGACCAGATCGCCACCGACATCGCGGCCCGCAGCTCCGGCGTCCCGGTGCTGCGCCGGACCGGGCAGACCCGTGAGGCCCGCCGGCACGAGCAGGGAGACGCACCATGAGCGGGCCCACGGGCGCGTCCTCGCCGACGGAGGTGCGGGAGTGAGCACCTTTCCCGGGGCGCTGAACCCGGTGCGCGGCGGCTTCGTGCTCGTCGACCCGGACCGCGGCACCGTGCTGCGGACCATCCCGTTCCAGTACAACCCGGACACCCTCACCAGGACCCTGACGCCGCAGGGCATCGGCAACGAGCCGGGGGACCGGTTGGAGGCCCTGCGGCTCAAGGGGCCCGCCCAGGAGCAGTTCAGGTTCGACGCCGAGTTCGACGCGACGGCCGAGCCGGAGAAGTACCCGGACGGCCTGTACCCGGTGCTCTCCGCGCTGGAGCTGACGATGTACCCCACGGTGCGGCAGCTGCGGCGCGAGGACGCGCTGGCGCGCGAGGGGCAGATCGAGGTCGCGCCGCTGGAGTCCGCGCTGCTGGTCCTGGTGCTGGGGCCGAAGCGGGTGGTGCCCGTGCGGATCACCGACTTCTCCGTCACCGAGGAGTTCTTCGACCAGGCCCTCGACCCGATCCGGGCGAAGGTGGGCATCGGGGTGCGCGTGCTCACCGTCGACGACCTCGGGCACCAGCACCACGGCGGCGTGCTCTACCTCACCTACCAGGGGCGCAGGGAGGGCTTCGCGCAGACCGTCCGCCATCCGATCTCCGACCTCGGCACTCCCCGCGTCTGACGGGTGGGGACCGCGGTGCCCGGGAGACCGGAGCGCCCGACCGGCAAGAGCCGGAACTACGAAAGGAAGCGCCATGTTCGCCATCACCAGCCGCTACCGGGGGCTGCCCACCGCGAACCTCCGCCTGCCGGACGGGCGGACGGTGAGCTACCTGCGGCGGCGCTTCGTGCCGCACCCGGAGGCGCTGGCGCAGCTGCGCGAGCACGTCGTCCGGCCGGGCGAGCGGCTGGACGGGATCGCCTTCGCGGAGCTCGGCGACGCCGAACTGGCGTGGCAGATCGCCGATGCGAACCGGGCCGTGGACCCCGACGAACTCGTCGTCCCCGGTCGGCGCCTGCGGATCACGCTGCCGGCCGCGGCCGGCCCGGGCACCGGCTCACCGCTGTTGCCGGGAGCCGTCCATGGCTAGGAGCGTCCAACTGCTGCTGCGGATCGGCGGTGTCGTCACCGCGCCGGCCCCGCAGGCGCTGATGGACGCGCTGCAGTCGGTGCAGGTGACGTCGAGCGCCGGGTCGCGGAGCGGCTTCCAACTCACCTTCGCGGTCAGCAAGAGATCCGTGATCACCAACGCCCTGCTGCCGGCCGGGCTGCTCGATCCGCCGACGCGGGTGATCGTCGCGGTGGTGGTGGCCGGGGCGACCGAGGTGCTGATGGACGGCGTGATCACCCGGCACGAGCTGAGCCCGAGCGACACGCCCGGTGCCTCGACGCTCACCGTCACCGGCGAGGACCTGACGCTGCTGATGGACCTGCGGACCGAGCACGCCTGCTACCCGGCCATGCCGCACCACGTCAGGGCCACCCTCGTCCTGCTCAAGTACGCCCTGTACGGGGTGGTCCCGGCCGCCGTCCCGACGGTCGTGCCCACCGTCCCGAACCCGCTCGACCGGATCCCGATCCAGTCCAGCACCGATCTGGAGTACCTGCGCAGCCTCGGCGAGGAGGTGGGGTACACCTGCTACCTCGTGCCGGGCCCGGCGCCGGGCACCAGCATCGGCTACTGGGGGCCGGAGGTCCGGATCGGCGAGCCGCAGCCCGCCCTGACCGTCAACTCCGGGGCCGCGGACAACGTCGAGTCCCTCTCGTTCTCCTTCGACGGCCTGGCCCGCACCCAGTACACGGTGCGGATCACCGAGCCGAACACCAAGCTCGGCATCTCGGTGCCGGTCCCCGCACTGAGCCTGCTGAAGCCACCGCTCGCCGCCCGGCCGGCGGTCGCCCTCCGGGAGGAGCCGATCGTGAAGCTGACCGACCGCTCGATCACCGACGCGATGCTGCGCGCGGTGAGCGTGACGTCGAAGGCGGCGGACGCCGTCACCGGACAGGGCAGGCTCGACGTCCTGCGCTACGGCCGGGTGCTGACCGCACGCGGGCTGGTCGGGGTGCGCGGCGCGGGGCCGGCCTACGACGGCCTCTACTACGTCAAGAGCGTCACCCACGACGTCAGACGCGGCGCCTACACCCAGAGCTTCGCCCTGGCCCGGGACGGCTTCGGCGCCATCGGCGACCGGGTGGCGCCGTGACGACCTCGAACGCCAACCAGCAGCCCGACTTCCGGGACCTCTACCGGGGTGTCGTCGTCTCGAACTTCGACCCCCTGCAACAGAACCGGATCATGGTCCGGGTCGACGACGTGCTCGGCGACGACCCGTGCATCTGGGCCACCCCGCACTACGCGACGGCCGGCATGCACGTCGTGCCGTCCGTGCAGTCCGGCGTGTGGATCAAGTTCGAGGACGGGGACGTCAACCGGGCCGTGTGGACCGGGTTCTGGCGCGGCGGAACGCTGGAGCAGCCGCCGGTGGCCGCGCTGGTCCCGCCCGAGGTCCCCCAGGTCGTGCTCAGCACGCCCGCCGGGAACTACGTGCTGCTCACTGACGCCACCGAACCCACCGGCGGCATCCGGTTGCAGCTGCGCGGGGCGGCCGGGCCGTACATCAAGCTCAGCGAGGCCGGCATCGAGCTGTCCTGCGGACCGGGGCTGGCGAGCATCCGGCTGGCCGGCACCTCGGTGATCATCAACAACGGCACCCTCGTCGTGCCGAAGTAGGGGGACCCATGCCCGGCCTTGCCGTCCACACCGGAATGACCATGACCTGCCCGCACGGTGGCACCGCGACCGTGCTGCCGGCCGGTCCGCCCGGAGCCCTGGTCGACGGACTGGCGGTGGCGACCACCGCCGACCGGATCGTGGTCGCCGGCTGCGCCGCGCCCACGCCCTGCGCGACGGTGCGGTGGACCAACGTCTCCGCCGTGCTCGTCAACGGTGCGCCGATGCTGACCCAGGCACCGCCGCCCACTCCGCCCCCGGTGCCCGGCGGCGGAGTCTGCGTCGGCTCGCCCACACCGGGGCCACCGCTGGTGATGGCCATGCAGCTGCTGGTCACCGGATCGTGAGCGGGGTGCACCGATGGACATCGCCTTCCCCTTCCGCATCGACGCGCGCGGCCGTACCGCGGACCGCGACCACCCGGACCACGTACGGGACATGATCGAGCAGCTGCTGTTCACCACACCCGGCGAGCGGGTGAACCGGCCCGACTTCGGCTGCGGACTGCTCGACCTGGTCTTCGAGCCCGACAGCGTCGAACTCGCGGCCGCGCTCCAGGTGTCCGCCGAGGGCGCGCTGCACCGCTGGCTCGGGGACGTGATCGCGGTCGACTCGCTCCAGGTCACCGCCCAGGAGAGCACGCTCCGCATCGAGCTGCGCTACCTGCTCCTCGCCACCGGCCAGGTGCGCACCGACGTCATCGAGGGGAGCGTGGCGCGATGAACCGTACCGACGCACGACGCCGGGCCAGGGTGCGGGCCGCCGGCCTCAGCGGCATCGACAGCGTCGACGTCCGCGACGGCGGCCGGGGCGACCACCTGGTCGTCGCCCTCCTCGGCGAGGCGCCGCCCGGGCTGACGCCGGCGAACTTCCGCATCGACGGCGGACAGCGGATCACCGGCATCACCGTCCTGGAGGTGCGCCCGCTCACCGACGGCGAGCGGCAGTCGCCGCACCGCCTGGAGCTCCGGGTCGACCGGCCGGGCGATCTGTCGGTCTACCGACTGAGCGTCGTGCGGACCGATCCGCACGGCCGGCCGGGCACCGAACCACACCCGGGCTTCGACCGCCGCTACGCGAGGACGGAGTTCACCTTCCGGCCGGAGCGCGCGGGCCCGGACTGCGCCGACGACCGGTGCGAGGGCCCGGCGGCCGACACCGCGCCGCCGCACCTCGACGGTGGGCCGGGCACCGGCGCCGTGC
This sequence comes from Kitasatospora sp. NPDC058218, assembly GCF_042882445.1. NCBI lineage: Bacteria > Bacillati > Actinomycetota > Actinomycetes > Kitasatosporales > Streptomycetaceae > Kitasatospora > Kitasatospora sp. NPDC058218. The sequence continues at coordinate 15,456 of NZ_JBHVWC010000099.1, forward strand.
CCGAGGTCTGCGCCGTGCCCGCCGGCGACGCCGTGCCCGCCGGCGACGCCGTGCCCGACATCGACGCTGTGCCCGACATCGACGCCGTGCCCGACATCGACTACATCGCCAAGGACTACGACAGCTTCCGCCGCCTGATGCTCGACCGGCTCGGCCTCACCGTGCCCGCGTGGACCGAACGGCACGTGCCCGACCTCGGCATCACCCTGGTGGAACTGCTCGCCGCCGAGGGCGACCGGCTCAGCTACCGCCAGGACGCGGTGGCCACCGAGGCCTACCTCGACACGGCACGGCTCCGGGTGTCGGTGCGCCGCCACGCCCGGCTGGTCGACTACCCGATGCACGACGGCTGCGCGGCCCGGGCCTGGGTCTGCCTGGAGACCGACGAGGACCTGACGCTGCCCGCCGGCGACTTCCGCTTCGCCACGCGCGTCACCGGCGCACCGCCCGGCGCGGGCGCCGCCGTGCTCGCCGCCGACCTCGACCGCCGCGACCTCCCGCCGTACGAGGTCTTCGAGCCGGTCCACACCGAGGACGTCGCGCTCCACCGCGCCCACAGTCTGATCCACCTCTGGACCTGGGGCGACACCGAGTACCGGCTGCCCGTGGGGGCGACCTCGGCCACCCTCGTCGACAGCGACCCGCACGGCCGCCACGGGCAGCGGATCCTGCGGCTGCGCCCCGGCGACGTGCTGCTGTTCGAGGAGATCCTCGGCGCGAGCACCGGCACGGCCGCCGACGCCGACCGGACCCACCGCCAGGCCGTCCGCCTCCTGTCGGTCACCGAGGACGTCGACCGGCTGTACGACCAGCCGATCCTGCAGGTCGCCTGGGCGCCCGAGGACGCGCTGGCCTTCCCGCTGCGGGTCGGCGGCAGGGGCGGCCCCGACTGCACCGACCTCGAAATCGGCGTGGCCCGGGGCAACACGGTGCTCGTCGAGCACGGCCGGAGCATCGACTGGTGCCACGCCCCGCCCGAGACGATCGACGTCCCCGTCGTACCGCCGGCCGAACCCGGCTGCCCGCCCCCGGAGCACTGGGGCTGCCCCGACGAGGACGCGGCCGCCGGCCGCCCGCCCTACCCACCTCTCCCGGTCCGCTTCGCGCCCGCGCTGCGCCTGACACCGGTGACCCGGAGCGCGGCGTTCCCCGCGCCGGCCACCGTCGCCGGCGCGCAGGCCCGGCTGCTGCTGGGCCTGCCGGAGCGGGCCCGGCAGCGGCTCACCGCGATCTGGCGCCGGCTCCCCCCGGAGCACGGGCACCTCGCACCCGCCGACCGCGACTACCTGGTCACGCTCTTCGGCGCGGCCGCCCTGCACCGGGCGGGGCTGGAGCACCGGCCCGGCCGGGCCCTGCGCACGCTGCTGGGGCGCTTCGACGAACTCCTCGCGGTGAAGCTCGCCCGGTGGGCCGAACTGCTGCGCCGGGCCCGGTCCGGCACCGTGCTGCGCTTCGACGCCGAAGGCTGGGAGATCGGCCAGAGCTGGGGCGCGGAGGAGCGCGACCGGCTGCGCGAGAGCGCCCCGGCCCTGCGGGGTCCGGCGGCCACCGCGACCACCCAGGACCCGCGCCGCGCGCTGCCGGCCCTGCGGCTCACCGACCAGAACGGCGACGACTGGCGGCCCCGCCGGGACCTGCTCGACAGCGGCCCCGCCGACCGCGACCTCGTCGGTGAGACCGACGACGACGGCGTGCTGCGGCTGCGCTTCGGCGACGGCCGGCACGGCGCCGCGTTCCCGCTCGCCGACGAACCGGGCCGCCGGTGCGCCGTGCGCTACCGGGTGGGCAACGGTACGGCGGGCAACGTCGGGGCCGAGGTGATCGGCCGGATCGTGTTCAGCTCGACCCGGCAGCAGGGCATCCGGCTGGTCCGCAACCCGCTGCCCGCCCGCGGCGGCGTCGATCCGGAACCCGTCGACGACGTCCGCCGGCTCGCCCCGGTCGAGCCGACCGGGCGGCTGCTGCGGGCCGTCACCGCGCAGGACTACGCGACCCTCGCCGCCCGCACCCCCGGGGTGCGGCGAGCGGCCGCGGCGCTGCGCTGGACGGGCAGCTGGTACGAGGCCCAGGTGGCGGTCGAGGCCTTCGGCACCGCGACGGCCCCCGACCAGCTGCTGGACGCCGTCCGGGAGTCGCTGTTCCGGTACCGCCGGATCGGGCACGACCTCGCCGTGCTCGGCGCCACCCAGGTGCCGCTCGACGTCGCCCTGCACGTCCTGGTCGCCCCCGACGCGGTGGCCGGGCACGTGAGAGCCGCTCTGTCGGCGGCCTTCGCCGCACTGTTCGCGCCGGACGCGATGTCCTTCGGCGCACCCGTCCGGGCAAGCCGGCTGGTGGCCGCCGCGGTGGCGGTTCCGGGTGTCCGGCACGCCGAAGTCACCCGGCTGGCACGGCTGTTCGCCGGCCCCGCCGATCCCGGCGACGCCCTGGCCACCGGTCTCCTGCCGATCGGCGCGTTCGAGGTCGCCCGGCTGGACGACGACCCGGCCCGGCCGGAGAACGGCCGGCTCGTACTCGATCTGGAGGGTGGCCGATGAGCTGCCGATGCGGCTGCCGCGCGGGCGTCGAGGCCGTCACCCCGGTGCCGGTGTTCAACCGGCCCGGCCTGCCGGCCCTGTCCTACCGGGTCGGCACCTGGCCGACGTTCCGCGCCTCGATGCTGGCCCGGCTGTCGAGCCGCCGCGCGCTCGACCCGTTCACCACCCGCGACCCGGACGACCCGGCCGTCGCCCTGCTCGACTGCTGGGCGATGGTCGGCGACGTCCTGACGTTCTACCAGGAGCGGATCGCTAACGAGGGGTATCTGCGCACCGCGACCGAACCGGAGTCGATCAGCCTGCTCGGCCGGCTCGCCGGGCACCTGTCGAGGCCGCCGCTGGCGTCGAGCACCTACCTCGCCTACACGCTCGATCCCGGGGCGCGGAGCCTCGTCCCGGCCGGGTCCGCGGTGCGCAGCCGGGCCGAGAACGGCGGGCTGCCGCAGACCTTCGAGACCGACGAGGACCTGGTGGCCCGCGAGGAGTGGAACACCCTCGCCGTCCGGCTCACCGACCCGCCGGAGATTACCGCCGCCGAGGTCGACACCACCCTGGTGGACTTCGCGGTCGACGGCGTCTCGGCGAACCTCCGCAAGGGCGACCGCCTGCTCTTCGCGTTCGCCCCCGCCGGCCTCCAGCCGGATGTGCACGCCAGGACGGTCGCCGACTCCACCGTGGACTTCACCGCCGGCCGGACCGCCGTGACGCTGGTGTCGTCCGCCGCCCCGCTCGACGCCTTCACCGCCGCGGTCACCGACCTCGCCACCGCGCTCGACCGCGCGACCGGCGCCCCGGTCGCGTCGCTGGACCCGGTCGCGGCCCGGATCGTCACCTCGGTCCTCGAACCCCTGGCGGCCCTCCTCACCCCCGCGCCGACCCCGGCCGAGGCGCTGGACCGGGCCGCCCGGTACCTCCGACGGCTGCCCGAGGAGGTGGCGACGGCGGCCCGCGGTGCGAGCTGCGAGCGGGCCGACTGGCTGGGTGCCGAGGTGCGGGCCGTGGTGGACGCCGGTCGGGTGCTGACCGCCCTCGCCGCGCGCATCGCCCGCCGCAGCCCCCCGGAGATGGCCGAACTGCGCGGGCTGGCCCGGTCCCTGGTCTGCGGTCACGACCTCCCCCGGGGCCGTGGTCACGGGCACGGCCCGGATGACGACGCGGACCGAGCCGCGGAGTGCGAGGAGTGCGAGGAGTGCCCGGACCCGTACCGGGCGACCGGCCTGGTCGCCCTGACGCCCGTCCTCCCGGCCCTGCGCCGGGCCCCGGCCCGCCCGCCGCGCACCGCGCGGGCCCTCGACACCCCGGCGCGGGAGCTGTTCCGGCCGGACGCCGACGTGCACCCCAGGCTGCTCGCCGCCGCCGACCCCCGGCTCGCGTCGGTGTACGACGCATGGCGGCGCGAGCGGATCACCGACCCGCCGGCGCTCGCCGCCCTGAGCGTGCTCCGGGTCCGGGCGACGATCGCCTCGGTCGAGCCGCCTCCGCCACGGCAGGACGACGCCGCGGTGACCGATGGCCCGGTGACCGATGGCCCGGTGCCCGATGACGGGGTGAGCAGGATCCTGCTCGACGGCGTCCACGACGCGATCGTGGCGGGCCGGCCGGTGCTCGTCGGGGCCGGCGACGGCGACGCCTCGGCGGTGCTCTTCCCGGACCGGGTCGGCCAGACCCAGCTGGACGTCACCGACCCGAACGGCTCCGGCCGGAAGATCTCCGAGGTCACCGTCACGGTGCTGGAGTTCGACACTCCGCAGGGCCGTGAGCGGGGGCCGCTGCGACGCGGCACTCCGCTGTGGGCCCAGGGCGAACCGCTCACCCCGGTCGGCGCCCCCGTCCTCGACGACGTCGGGCGGGCGTCGATCGACATGGCGCAGTGCTACGACGGACTCAAGGCCGGCCGGTGGATCGTGGTGTCGGGCGAACGCACGGACGTGCCGTACACCACCGGTGTCCACGCCACGGAACTCGCCATGGTCGCGGGCGTCACCCACCGCCTCGACCGGACCGTCGACGGCCGGCCGGTGCTCGAACGCGGGCAGGGGCCGCAGACCCGGCTGCTGCTGGTCGACGAGCTCGCCCACACCTACCGGCGCTCCACGGTGAAGATCTACGGCAATGTCGTGGGCGCCACCCAGGGGGAGACCCGGGGCGACATCCTCGGCAGCGGCGACGCCGGCCGGCCGGGTCAGGTGTTCCGACTGCACCTGGTCTCCGACCGGACCCCGCTGACCTGGACCGCGGCCGACAACCCGCTGGGCGCGAGCAGCACCCTGACCACCCGGGTCAACGGCGTGGCCTGGCCGGAGACCGCCGTGCTCGCGCTCGCCGGGCCGACCGACCACGTCTGTGAACTGCGCACGGACCCGGTCGATGGCCCAGGCGGCCCAGGCGGCCCAGGCGGTTCGGGCGGCCCGGGTAGCCCGGGAGCGGGCGCGTCGGTCGCGTTCGGCGACGGTGTGCACGGCGCCCGGCTGCCGTCCGGGAGCCAGAACGTCACCGCGACCTACCGCACCGGCGCGGGCGCCGGCGGCAACGTCGCGGCGGGCGGCATCGACCAGCTCGCCGCGCGTCCGCTCGGGGTGAGCGCCGTGACCAACCCGCTGCCGGCCACCGGCGGCGCGGACGCGGACGGACCGGCCGACGCGCGCACCGTCATCCCGCTGCGGCTGCGCGCGCTCGACCGGTTGGTCTCCGTCCAGGACTACGAGGACTTCACCCGGGCCCGGGCCGGCATCGCCAAGGCCGGCGCGGTGCGGCTCTTCGACGGGACGCGCGAGGTCGTCCACGTGACCGTGGCAGCGGTCGGCGACGCGCCGCTCGACCCGCTGTCCGGCCTCCTCACCGCGCTCGAACGGGCCCTGGTGGACTTCGGCGACGCCGGTCTGCCGGTCCGGGTCGCCGCCCGGGAGCTGCGGCTGATCGTCCTCGACGCCGGGGTGAAGGTGCTGCCGGACCACTCCTGGGAGCTCGTCGAACCCGCCGTGCGGGCGGCCCTCGCCGACGGGTTCGGCTTCGCCGCCCGTACGCTCGGCCGGCCCGCGTACCTCAGCGAGGCCATCGCGTTGATCCAGGGCGTCGAGGGCGTGGACCACGTCGACGTGGACGTCTTCGACAGCGTGCGCTCCGATGTGACGCCCGTCCAGCTCGCCGAACTGGCGGCGAGTCTGACAACGGCGAAGCCGTGCATCGCCTCGCTCCCGGCCCACTTCGAGCAGATCGACCACCGGATCGTGGCCGGCGACACGCTCACCCGGGTGTCCCAGCGGTACGGCCCGCACCTCGACGAACTCGCGGCGCTGAACCCGCTCCTGGCCACCCCGGCCCTCGTCCCCGGACAGCTCCTCACCGTGTACCGCGGCGTCCGCCCCGCGCAGCTCGCGGTACTCCCGTCCGATGTCCCGGAAGCGCTGACACTGCGGAGGATCCCGTGACCACCGACCGGATGTACGAGCTGCTGCCGGCCGTGGTCCGGCGCCGGGACGCGGAGCAGGGCGGGCCGCTGCGCGCGCTGCTCGGCGTGGTGCAGGAGCAGGCGGACGTCATCGAGGCCGACCTCGAACAGCTCTACGAGGACTGGTTCGTCGAGACCTGCCGGAGCTGGGTCGTGCCCTACCTCGGCGACCTCGTCGGCTACCGCGTCCTGCCCGGTTCCACCGAGGCCCTGTCCGGCTCCACCGAGGCGGCCCGGCTGCTTCCGGCCGTGATCGCCGGACGCCGGGACGTCGCGCACACCGTTGCCGATCGGCGCCGCAAGGGCACGCTCGCACTGCTGGAGGAGCTGGCCGAGGACGTCGCGGGGTGGCCCGCGCGGGCGGTGGAGTTCCGCACGCTGCTCGGCGTCACCCAGGCGGTGCGGCTGTACGGCCGCGACCCGCGCGCCGACCGGCGCCGGCTCACCCGGGGCCGCACGGTGGACGTGCGCGCCGTGGACGCGCTCGACCGGATCGACGGCCCGTTCGACAGCCTCGCCCACACCGTCGACGTCCGGCGGATCGACTCGGCGCGCGGGCGGGGGCGGTCCGGCATCCCCGAGATCGGCCTGTTCCTGTGGCGGCTGCGGGCCCACTCCGTGACCCGCGCGCCGGCCCACTGCGACGACCGCGCCCGCAGGCACTTCACCTTCAGCGTGCTCGGCAACAGCGCGCCGCTGATCACCAAGCCGGTGGCGGAGCCGTCACCGACCCACCTCGCGGACGAGAGCAACGTCCCCGGGTTCATCCGCCGCGTCGCCTTCGCCGAACGGACCGCGCAGTTCTACGGACCGGGCAAGAGCCTGTGCGTCTACGTCGGCGGCGAACCGGTGCCGCTGAACCGCGTGGTGGCGGCCGACCTGACCGGCTGGCGCCACCACCCGACGGACGACCGGGTCGCGATCGACCCGGTACTCGGCCGGATCGCCTTCCCCGCCCGGCAGGCGCCGGCCGACGGCGTCTGGGTGGACTACCACTACGGCTTCGGTGCGGACCTCGGCGGCGGCGAGTACGCCCGGCCGCCGCAACCGCGGCGCCCCCGGGCCTTCTACACGGTCGGCCGGGCCGCCGGGAACGACTTCACCGGGATCGGCGCGGCCCTGCGGCAGTGGCGGTCGGACAAGCTCGCCGACCCCGGCAAGCGCGAGGCCGTCATCGAGATCACCGACGCCGGGGACTACCACGAGTCGCTCACCGTCGAGCTGGACCACGGGGACCGGCTGACCCTGCGCGCCGCCCGGGGCAGCCGGCCGGTGCTGCGCGTCCTCGACTGGAACAGCAACCGCCCGGACGCCCTGGAGATCGTCGGCCCGCGTCCGGGCGCGGGCGGCTTGGCGAGCCCGGAGGGCGCTGAGGATTCGTCCGGGCGTGCCGGCAGCCCGCCGAGGATCGTCCTCGACGGGCTGCTGGTCGCCGGCCGGGGCCTGCGGATCCGTGGCGGCGTCGGCCAGGTCGTGGTGCGGCACAGCACCCTGGTGCCGGGCTGGTCGCTGGACCAGGAGTGCGGGCCCGAGCACGAGGAGGAGGCGAGCATCGAACTCGTCGACACTCCCGCCTGCCTGCAGGTCGACCACAGCATCATCGGCTCGATCGTGGTCGACGCCGACGGGGCGAGCGCCGAGCCGAACCCCGTCTGGCTGTCCGACAGCATCCTCGACGCCGTCGGCCGGCACGCGGCCGCGCTGTCCGCACCGGACGGACGCCCGGCCCACGCGGTGTTCAACGCGCGCCGCACGACGGTCCTCGGCACGGTGCTGACCCGGGCCGCCGGACTGGTCGAGAACTCCCTCCTGACCGGCTGTCTGCTGGTCGAGCGCCGGCAGGCCGGCTGCGTCCGGTTCTGCTGGCTCGGACCGGGGTCGCGTACGCCGCGCCGGTTCCACTGTCTGCCCGAGGTTCAGCCGGCCGGCGAACCGCAGCGCGTGGTCCCGAGGTTCACCAGTACCCGGTACGGCATGCCGGGGTACGCGCAGCTCGCGCCGGACTGCCCCGAGGAGATCCGGCGCGGCGCGGACGACGGCTCGGAGCTCGGGGTGTTCCACGACCTCTTCCAGCCGCAGCGCGAGGACAACCTGCGGATCCGGCTCGCGGAGTACGTACCGGCCGGCTGCGACGCCGGCCTCGTCATCGTGACCTGACCCGACCCCCACCCCGACCCCCACCCCACCCCGACCTGACCCCCACCCCACCCCACCCCGACCTGACCCGACCCCGACCTGACGCACGGCCGTCGGCCGTGACCCGGCCGGAGCCCAGCGAGCACCGGAGGACACCATGCAGGGCGACTTCTCGCGGACCACGTTCGACCCGCGCAAGCACTACTCGGCGGTGCTCGCGCAGCAGGGCCGGGTGCAGCTCGACGCCGACTTCAACGAGCAGGGCGCCGTGCTGCTGCACCAGCTGCGGACCATGGTCGCCGATGTCCTCGGACCCGCCGTGGCGCCGGCGGCCGGAGGCGGCTTCGCGATCGGGGCGGTCGACGGCAGGAGGCCGCAGGAGGACCTGACGATCTCCGCCGGCCGCATGTACGTCGACGGCATCCTCGTGGAGAACGACGCCGAGGCCACCTACTGGACCCAGCCGGACCTGCGGCTGCGCATCGGCCACAGCGCCGACGAACTGCCGCAGAACGAGCCGTTCGTGCTCTACCTGCGGGTCTGGGAGCGGCTGATCACGGCGCTGCAGGACCCGGCGATCCGGGAGGTCGCCCTCGGTGCCCCCGGCCCGGACACGGCGGCCCGGGCGAAGACCGTCTGGCAGGTGGCCGCGGTCGCGGTGACGGCGCGGACCACCGAGGAGGCGCTGAAGGAGTTCCCGGCCCGGCTGGCCGCCTTCCGGCCCACCGGGCGGATGCGGGCCCGGGCCAGGCAGCCGGTCGCGCCCGCCGACTGCCAGTACCACCTGCCGGTGGACAGCCGCTTCCGGGGCCCGGAGAACCAGCTCTACCGGATCGAGGTGCACTCCGGCGGCCCGGCCTGGCCCACGGACCCCACCGGCTGTCCGACCCCCACCGGCCCGACCCCCACCGGCCCGACCCCCACCGGCACGGCCGTCGCCGCCCACAGCGGTGCGGCCCGCCGCGGCGCGACCTTCAAGTGGTCCCGGGAGAACGCCTCGGTGGTGTTCCCGGTCGTGTCGCTCAACGGCTCGACGGCGCGGGTCACCACACTCGGCCGGGACGGCAAGCTCGGTCTGGAGGTCGGCGACCGGGTCGAGCTCGTGGACGACACGATCGCCGGCCGGGTGGCCGACGACCGCGTGCTGACCGGCCCGCCGGAGCGGGCCCCCCGGCTGCGGCGGGTCCTCGCGGTCGACGCCGTGGACCTCCTGGTCACCCTCGACGACCAGGACGGCGACGAGGACTGCGGGCTCGGTGCGAACCCGTTCCTGCGCCGCTGGGACCACCGGCCGGCCCCCGGTACCACGACCGCTGTCCCGGACGACGGCGCGCTGCCCCTGGTGGAGGGCGGCTGGTTGGACCTGGAGGACGGCGTGCAGGTGTGGTTCGAGACCGCGGGCGAGACGACGCCGGGCACGTACCGGCGCGGCGACCACTGGCTCGTCCCGGCCCGCACCGCCGTCGGCGACGTCCTGTGGCCGCAGCGCGCGGACGGTCCGGCGCCCGTCGAGCCCGACGGCGTGCGGTACCACTACGCCCCGCTCGCCCACGTCGTCGGCCAGGGCGTCGATCCGTCACCGCGCCGGACCTTCCCCCCGCTCGGCGGGTGACGGCCCGCCCGTTCCGGAGGCCGGTTCGACGGCCGCGTCCAGCAGCCGCCGCATCCGGGGCGACGGCCTCACCCCGAGCTCACGGTGCAGCAGCATCCGGTACGCGTGGTACGTGTAGATGGCCTCGCTGTAGTTGCCCTCCGCGAGGTGGATCTCCAGCAGCAGCCGGTGCGGGCTCTCCCGCAGCGGCTCGGCCCGCAGGGCGACGAGCACCGCCTCCAGCGCGCCCGCGAAGTTGCCGGCCCGCAGCTCCCGGAGCGCGAACTCCTCCATCGTGTGCAGGCGGATCTGGCGCAGCCGCTCCCGTTCGAGCAGGACCCAGTCGTCGTACCAGCCCGGCAACAGCTCGCGCAGCCCGGCTCCGCGCAGGGCGGGCCGGTCGCCGCCCCCGCCCAGCACCTCGTCGACGTCCACGCTCACCGAGGCGTGCAGCCGCAGCGTCTCACCGTGCGTGACGAGCAGCGGCACGCCCAGCCGGTGCAGCCGCCACAGCGCGGTGCGCAGCCGGCTGAACGCCTTGGACTCGTCGGACTCCGGCCACAGCGTGCCCGCCACCAGGGCCCGGGTGGCCTGCCCCCGCAGGGCGACGAACGCGAGCAACCGCTGCAGGGTCTTCGTCACGTGAACCGATCGCGGGCCGCAGTCGAGCGCGAACCCGTCGAGCAGTGTCAGCCGGGCCGGCTCACCCCCGGCCGCCCTCCCGTCGGGACCTCGGCGGACGCCGGCCCGGCCATTCGACTCGCGCACCTCGGGTGCGGGCAACGGACGCACGGATACGGCCCTCCCTTCGCCCGGGGGAACGCCCGGCACCGGCCTGCGTGCCGTCGGCCCCCGCTGATCCGGCATCAGGCTAGGGCGTCCCGCCCGCACCGGCGGCTCCTCGGGACCAATGTCACTCCATGGTGTACAGAGCGAACTCTCGTCGACCGGCGGAGGCGGTCACGGCACGCCGACGGGCCCGGGGGCGGGTTCAACCCGCCCCCGGGCCGCGGGGGCCGCGGGGAGCGGTGTTGGAGATACTTAAAATGGGCCGGCCCCCGGATGCGTTTGA
>NZ_JBHVWC010000100.1:0-25542 GCF_042882445.1 Kitasatospora sp. NPDC058218
GAGGTGGTGGGCGATGCGGTTGGCGCGCTCGTCCAGCTCCGCGTAGGTCAGGTTGGACTCGCCGCTGGTGAGGGCGATGGCGTCCGGGGTGCGGGTGGCCTGGGCGGCGAACAGCTCGTGGACGCACTCCTCCACCGGCTGCTCGACGGTCGTGTTCCAGGTGTCGAGCAGCAGCTCACGCTCGGCGGCGGGCAGGAAGTCGATCCCGGAGAGCCGGGCGTCCGGCGCCGCGGTGAGGCCGGCCAGCAGGTTCAGGTAGTGCGCGGCCATCCGCTCGACCGTGCTGCGGTCGAAGAGGGCGGTGGCGAAGCAGAGGCGGGCCTCCAGCGGCCCGCTCGCGCCGTCGGTGATGTCCAGGGTGAGGTCGACCTTGGCGACCCGGTCGGCGGACTCGGTGCGCACGGTCAGGCCGGGCAGCTCGAAGGCCGGTGCCTGGTTCTCGCGCAGGATGAAGTCGACCTGGTAGAGCGGCGTGCGCGAGAGGTCGCGCTCCGGCTGCAGCTCGTCGACGAGGCGGGCGAACGGCACGGACTGGTGCTCGTAGGCGTCCAGCATGGTGCGGCGGCCGGTCGCGAGCAGCTCGCGGAAGGTCGGGTCGCCCTGCCAGTCCAGGCGGTTGACCACGACGTTGATTCCGTAGCCGATCAGCCGCTGGAGCTCGGGGCGGCCGCGGCCGGAGACGGTGACGCCGACGGGGACGTCGGTGGTGCGGGTGTAGCGGGAGATCAGCGACTGGAAGGCGGTCAGCAGGACGACGAACCGGGTGACCTCGTTCTCGGCGGCCACCTGCTGGGCCCGCTCGGCGAGTCCGGCCGGGATCGTGAAGGTGACGGCGTCGCCGGCGGACTCGCGGCGGGCGGGGCGGGGGCGGTCGGTGGGCAGGTCGACGACCGGGACGCCGGACAGCCGGCCGCGCCAGTAGTCGAGCTGACGGTCGAGCGCGGCGCCGCTCAGCTCCTTGCGCTGCCAGGCGGCGAAGTCGGCGAACTGGACCGGCAGCGGGGCCAGCGGGGAGGGCGAGCCGGTGGTGAACGCGGTGTACAGGGCACCGAGTTCCTCCGCGAAGACGCCCATCGACCAGGCGTCGCAGGCGATGTGGTGGAAGGTGACGACCAGGATGTGCCGGCCCTCGGCGAGGGCGAGCAGCCGGGCGCGCACCGGCCAGTCCCGCTCCAGGTCGAACGGGGTGACGATCTCCTGCTCGGCGAGCTCCCGGGCCCGCGCCTCGCGGTCCTGGGCGGGGACGTCCGCCAGGTCCACGACGGGGAACGGCGGGGCCGCGGGAGCGTCGACGATCTGGACCGGTTCTTCGCCGGCCAGGACGTAGCGGGTCCGCAGGATCTCGTGGCGTGCGACGATCTCCGTCCACGCCGCGTGCAGGGCGGCGCGATCCAGCGTCCCGTCGAGCCGCAGCGCCAGCGGTACCAGGTACTCGGCGCTGTCGGGCTCGAGGCGGTTGAGGAACCACATCTGCTGCTGACCGAACGTGACGGGCAGCGGCTGGTCCCGATCAACCGTGGTGATCAGGGACCGGCGACCGCCCCGCTTGCCGGCCAGCCGGCGCCGCAGCAGCTCCTCGCGCTGCGCTGCCACGTCCTGCTTGGTCGACTTCATGTCGCCGGTGTTCATTCCTAGTTCTCCTTGGAGTTCGTGGCGGCGGCGCCGGCCGTGGCGGTGCTGGGGGCGAAGAGGTCCGACTCCGCGATCTCGGAGTCGCTCAGCTGCTCGATCTCGGCCCTGATCTGGTCCTCGATCGCCGCGGCCAGGCGGCCGACGGTGGGCTGGGCGAAGACGGTGCCGATGGAGAGGTCGATGTCGAACTCGTCCTGGAGCTGGGAGGTCATGCGGATGGCCAGGATCGAGTGGCCGCCGAGCGTGAAGAAGCTGTCCTGCACGCCGACCCGGGGCAGTCCGAGCAGCTCGGCCCAGATCTGGGCGATCCGCTCCTCGGTCGGGGTGGTGGGCGGCTGGTAGTCGTCGTCCCCGGCGTCGATGTCGGGCAGGGCCCGGCGGTCGACCTTCCCGTTGGCGGTGAGCGGGATCCGGTCGATCACCGCGAAGGCCGACGGGACCATGTAGTCGGGGAGGCGCTCGGCGATCCCGGCCCTGACGAGGTCGAGGTCGACGGGCTCGGTGCCGTCCGCGACCACGTAGCCGACCAGCGACTTCTCACCGGTGGCGCCCTCGCGGACGATGACCACGGCGTCGCGGACCGGTGCCAGCTCCGACAGTACGGACTCGATCTCTCCGAGTTCTATGCGGTATCCGCGCAGCTTGACCTGGGTGTCGATGCGGCCGAGGAAGGAGATGCTGCCGTCGGCCAGCACCCGCGTCAGGTCGCCGGTGCGGTAGAGCCGGGAGCCGGCCGGGCCGTAGGGGTTCGGGACGAACTTCTCGGCGGTCAGCTCGGGGCGGCCGTGGTAGCCGCGGGCCAGGCCCTCGCCGCCGACGTGGAGTTCGCCGGCGACGCCGACCGGGACGGGCCGGCCGGACTGGTCCAGCACCGTGGCGGTGGTGTTGGGCAGCGGGCCGCCCAGCGGTGCGGCGGCGGCCTGCGGCCGGTCGACGGGGTGCGCGGTGGAGCCGATCGAGGCCTCGGTCGGTCCGTACTCGTTGATCAGCCGGCCGGTGCCGAGGGCCGTGAGCCAGCGGTTGGCGAGGCGGGCGGGCAACTCCTCGCCGGCCACCAGGACCAGACCGGCCAGTGCGGACATCTGGCCGTCGGTCAGCTGGTCGGTGAGGAGTTCGAGGTGCCCTGGGGTGAGCTTGACGAAGGCGTACGGCGCGCCGGCCAGCAGCGTCTCGCCGAGGGTGGCGAGATCCAGGTCGGCGGGCAGGACGTGCACCGCGCGGCCGGTGATCAGCGGCACGTAGAGGTTGGTGGCCGGCAGGTCGAAGGCGATGGAGCTGAACAGCGGGGCGCCGCCCTCGGTGCCGGTCAGGTCGCGGGCCGCCCAGCGCAGGTGGTTGGCCAGGCCGCGGTGGTGCACCATGACGCCCTTGGGGCGGCCGGTGGAGCCGGAGGTGTAGATCGCGTAGGCGAGCAGCTCCGGGTCGCCGGAGCGGGCTGGCCGCTCGGCGGGGCGGGCCTCGATGGCGGCGCGGTCGGAGTCCAGCAGGACCTGGGTGCCCTGGTAGCCCGCCGCGGCGGACGCCTGGTCGGAGGCGGTGACGAGCAACGGCGAGCGGCAGTCGGAGAGGACGTGGCGCAGCCGCTCGGCGGGCAGGGACGGGTCCAGCGGCAGGTAGGCGGCGTCGGCCTTCCAGATGCCGAGCAGGGCGGGGACGAGCTCCGGCCCGCGCGCCAGGCAGAGGCCGACGACGGTGTCGGGGCCGGCGCCCAGGGAGATGAGGTGGTGGGCGATGCGGTTGGCCCGCTCGTCCACCTCGGCGTAGGTCAGCCGGGTCGCGCCGGCGATCACGGCGATGGCGTCGGGGGTGGCCCGGGCCTGCTCCTCGAACAGGTCGAGGGTGGTGCCGGCCGGCCAGTCGACGTGCTCGCCGGTACCCCAGCCGGTGAGCTGCTCGCGGTCCCGCTCGGCCGTGATCTCGGCGGCCGCGAGGGTGACGGTGGGCTCGGTGGTGACGGACTCCAGCAGGCGCAGGAAGTGGTCGGCCAGGCGCTCGACGGTGGTCCGCTCGAACAGCGCGTCGGTGTACTCGAAGGCGCCGCTCCAGGTGCCGTCGGCCTCGCTGCGGACGTACAGGGTGAGGTCGGTCTTGGCGACCTGGCGGGCCGGGTGGAGGTAGTCGATGTCGGCGCGGTCGGGCATGCCGCCGATCAGCTGGCCGTCGTGCAGGTTGAAGGCGACCTGGTAGAGCGGGGTGCGGGACTGGTCGCGCTCGGGGCGCAGCTCGTCCACGATGTGCTCGAAGGAGAGGTTCTGGTGGGCGAAGGCCTCGCGGCAGACGACCCGGACCTTCTCCAGGGCCTCGGTGAAGGTCAGACCCTCCTCCAACTGGCAGCGCAGCACGAGCGAGTTGAGGAAGAAGCCGACGGTGCGGTCGACCTCGGGCCGGGTGCGGCCGGCGACCGGGGTGCCGATCACCACGTCCCACTGGCCGCTGAGCCGGGCGAGCACGGTGCCGAAGGCGGTCAGCAGGGTCATGAACGGCGTGGCCTCGCGGCGCTGGCCGAGGGCGGTGACCGCCGCCATCAGGCGCGGCGGGATGTCGAAGGTGACGACGTCGCCGTGCGGGTCGCGCTTGGCCGGGCGCGGGTGGTCGGCGGGCAGCTCCAGCGGGACGAGCCCGTCGAGCGCGGTGCGCCAGTAGGCGAGCTCGTCGGCCAGCCGCTCCTTGGAGTGCCACTCCTGCTGCCAGCCGGCGTAGTCGGCGTACTGCACCGGGACGGCGGGAAGTTGCGGGGTGACGCCGGCCCGCAGGGCGGCGCACAGCTGGTGGAACTCCTCCTCCAGGATCGCGGCCGACCAGCCGTCGCAGGCGATGTGGTGGATGGTGACGAGCAGCAGCTGCCCGTCGCCGTCACCGGGGACGCGGGCCAGCGTGGCGCGCCAGAGGCGGCCGGAGGCGAGGTCGAAGCCGGTCTCGAACTGCTCGCGGAAGAGCTCGACGATCCGGTCGCGGCTGCCCTCGGCGCACTGCAGCTCGATCGGCAGGGTTTCGCCGATCTCCTGGAGCGGTTCGCCGTCGACGACGGTGTAGCGGGTGCGCAGCGCCTCGTGGCGGTCGGCGAGGGTGTCGAGCACCAGGCGGACGGTGTCGGCCTCGACGTCGCCGGGCAGCCGGAGGAACAGCGGGGCGGTCCACTCCGGGCTGGGCTCCATGGTGTCGAGGAGCCAGATCCGGCGCTGGCCGTAGGAGAGCGGCAGCGGCCGGTCGCGCGGCACCGGGGTGATGCCGGCGGCCGCGGGCGCGGCGTCCGCGAGCAGGGCGACCTGCTCGCGGACGGTGACCGCGCCGAACAGGTCGGCGAGCACGATCGGAGTGCCGGTGGCCGCGTGGAGGCGCTTGGCCAGCTCGGTCATGATCAGCGAGTAGCCGCCGAGCTGGAAGAAGTTGTCCTCCAGTCCGACCTGCGGCACCTCCAGCAGCTCGGACCAGATCCGGGCCACGGTCTGCTCGACGGCGGTCTCGGGGGCGACGTAGGCGGGGCGGCCGGGCGCGGCGTCGGCGGGCGTGGCCTGCGGGCGGTCGGCCTCGCCGAGCAGTTCCAGGACGCCGTCGCCCTGCCAGCGGACCAGGTCGCCGGTGGCGTGCATGCGGCTGCCGGCGGTGCCGTAGACGGCGGGGCGCAGCCGCTCGGCGGTGGTGACCGGGTCGTCGAGGTAGCCGGCGCCGGCGCCGAGGCCCGCCGCGTTCAGCAGGCCGGGGACGCCCGGCGGGACGAGGTCGCCGTACTCGTCCAGGACGAGCAGCGGGATCCTGTCGATCGGGCGGCCGAGCAGGGTGGTGGGGGCGGTGCGGTCCGGGTCGACGGTGTGGGCGGTCACCGCGAGGGCGCCGTCGAGCAGGTGGACGCTGCACAGCTCGTCGGCGCCGGCGGCGGTCAGGGCGCGCGCGGCGTCGGCGGGCAGCTCCGCGCCGGCGGCGAGCACCAGGCGGGGGGCCGTGCCGGGCCGCAGGTCGGCGGCGGCGAGCAGCGCGGGCGCGCCGACCAGCACGGTGGCCCGCTGTTCGGCGGCGACGGCGGCGAGGTCGGCGGGGTCGGTCACGGGTACGGCGGTGGCTCCGGCGGCCAGGGCGGCGAACAGCGGGACGAACCAGGCGTCGGTGCCGCCGGCGCAGAGCACCCGGTCGCCCGGCTCCAGGCCGAACTCCGCGACCAGCCAGTCGATCTGGTGCAGCACGGCGGCCTGGTCGAGGACCAGGGTGCGGCCGGTGGCCGGGTCGTGGCGGAGCCAGGCGGCGTCGGTCGGTTCGGCGGGGCGGCCGGGGTGGTCGGCGGGACGGTCGGCGAGGTCCTGCGCCAGCGCGGTGAGGTCGACGACCCGGGCGGCGCCGTGCCGCTCGGGAGCGTGCTCGTCCAGGGTGAGGACGAGTTCCACCCGGGCGGGCAGGTCGCCGAGCGGGAGGTCGGCGGGCAGCGGCAGGACGGCCGCACCGGCGCGCCAGACGCCGGCGACGGTCTGCGCGAAGGCCGTCCCGGGGGAGAGGCGCACGCCGACGACGCCGCCGGGCGAGATGCCCGCCTCGGCGAGGAAGTGCGCCAGCCGGCCGGCGTGCCCGTCGAGCCGGCGGTAGTCGGCGGAGTCCCGGTGGTCGGACACGGCGGTGGCGTCGGGAGCCCGGCGGGTCGAGCTCGCAATCAGGTCGTGCAGGGAAGGCCGCGGGGTCACGAGAGCTCCTCGCTCGGTGTCACGGTGGGGTGGGCGGAACGACGACGTGCGCTCTCCCGCGGCGGCCGGTGGGGGCCGACGCGGGAGAGCGGGGTCGTTCAGTTGGCGGCGGCCTGGGCGGCCATGCGGTTGCGCAGGCTCAGCGGGCGCATGTCGGTCCACACCTCGCCGATGCGGGTGAGGCACTCCTGCTTGCTGCCGCCGGTGCCCTCGGCCCGCCAGCCGTCCGGCAGGGCGCGGTCCGCCCACCAGATCGAGTACTGCTCCTCGTCGTTGAGCACCACCAGGTAGCTCTGCTCGTCGACAATCTGCTCAGCCATGACGCTCCCAGGTCGGTTGGGGCCGGTGCCGCCACGGGCGGCTGGATTCACTGGACGGCCGAGCTGCTGAGCGGGCCGGCTGCCCGCACACTCGTCCGACTGCCCGGGAAGTCTGTGGCGGCCCGCTATAGACGCTCTATACCGCCGGATCCGGCCGCCGCCGTGCCTTCCGGTGCAGGTCACGAGGGGTGCGCCGGCGGCGGGCCGGGACGGTCCGGGACGTGGTGGAAATCACGATTGCTGGTATTGGGCGTTTTGCCGTGGCCAAAAAAGGCCGTTTCGCCACCCTGGGTGTCCATTACTTGACTTCAAGTCAATCGATGACAGAAACTCGACCGGGGGCGTGCAGGGAGTGACATTTCCGTAGCTCGGCCCAGCCGGGGGGCAGCCGCATTTCAGTCCCCGGTGTGAAGATGTTCAGAGATTCTTCGGGGGACGTTTCACCATGTCAGACCTGCTCCAGACGATCCGACCACGTCTGTGTCGAGCCTCTTCGCTTTCCGACTGTCCAATGTCGATTGATTCTTGACGAGCCATCAGATCGCCCATCAGATCGCCCTCACTGGACAATTGGATTCACGGCAATGCTGGAGAAGCTGGGCCTCGGCGCCGAGGCCGGTGCGGTTTACAAAGAAATGCTCAAGGATCCGCAGAGCGGACCCGCCGACATCGCCGGCCGGCTCGGCTGGACCGAGGCCCGGGTGCGGTCGTCCCTTGACGAACTCGCCCGCCTCGCGCTGCTGAGACCGTCCTGGCAGGACCCGGGCGTGCTGAAGCCGGTGGAGCCGGAGGTCGGGCTCCGCTACCTGCTCGACCGCCGGGAGGCCGAGCTCCAGCGGCGACTGCTGGAGATCGAGCAGGGCCGCCGCGACCTCGTCGAGGTGGTCGCCGAGTACGCCAACCTGACCCAGTCCTCCCGCAAGAGCGCGGACGTCGAGGTGCTGGAGGGGATCGACTCGATCCGGCTGCGGATCGAGTCGCTGGCGACCGGCTGCACCGAGGAGGTGCTGGGCTTCGTCACCTCGGGCGTGATGTCCGAGGCGAACATCGAGGCCAGTCGCCCGCTGGACCTGCGGGTGCTGCGGGGCGGGGTCCGGCTGCGCTCGATCTACCTGGAGAGCATCAAGAACGACAACAACACCATTGCGTATGCTCACTGGCTGACGGAGCAGGGGGCGCAGGTGCGCGTCGCGCCGACGCTTCCGCCGCGCATGGTGATCTATGACCGGTCCACCGCTATTGTTCCGGTGGACCCCGAGGAGACCCGCAGGGGCGCCCTCGTGCTGCGCGGCCACGGCGTGGTCAGCGCGCTGTGCGAACTGTTCGAACGGGTCTGGCAGAGCTCCCTGCCGGTCACCTCCGAGCCGGAGGCGCCGGTCGGCCGGGAGCAGCCCGAACTGTCCCCGCGATCGCAGGCCATCCTGGTCCTGCTGGCCAAGGGCGCCACCGACGAGATGATCGCCCGCAGGCTCGGCGTCTCGGTCCGCACCGTACGGCGCGGCACCGCCGAGCTGGCCGCCCAGCTGGGCGCCAAGACGAAGTTCCAGGCCGGGATGATGGCGCTCCAGCACGGCTGGGTCGATCCCGCCCTGCTCACCTGAGACCGGCCCGCGGCCGGCCCCGGACCGGGGTCGGGGCCGGCGTCGCTCGGCGGGGTCGGGGACGTCGGTGCCGCTCCCGGGCCGCGGACGTCGGTGCCGCTCCCGGGGAACCCTCCTGCCGCACCCCCGTCCTCGCGGGCGGGCCGGCCGCCCCGTGTCACCTGGGGTGTAGCCAGCCACACCCCGGGACTGAATCCCAGGCCATTGAGCCGCACCCACCTCGACTGATGGGCTGAGACTATGAACGCCACGGACTTTGCCGTTGAACTCCGATCGGTCCGCCGGACCTACCGACGCGGACCCGAGCCGGTCGTCGGCCTGGACGACGTGAGTGTCGGCTTCCCCTTCGGGACCTTCACCGCCGTCATGGGCCCCTCCGGCTCCGGCAAGTCGACCCTGCTGCGGTCCGCCGCCGGTCTGGAGCCGATCGACCAGGGGGAGGTGCGGGTCGACGGCACCGCCCTGGGCGGCCTGCGCGACAACGAGCTGACCGTGCTGCGCCGGGAGAAGATCGGCTTCGTCTTCCAGTCCTTCAATCTGCTGCCGGCCCTGACCGCGGCACAGAACGTGGCGCTCCCGGCCAAGCTGGCCGGCCGGCACCCCGCGCCGTCCGAGGTGACCGCCGCCCTGGCCGTGGTCGGCCTCGCCGAGCGGGCCGGACACCGGCCGGGCGAACTCTCCGGCGGCCAGCAGCAGCGGGTGGCCATCGCCCGCGCGCTGATCACCCGCCCCGCCGTGCTGCTGGCCGACGAGCCGACCGGCGCACTGGACACCAAGAGCGGCCGCGAGGTCCTGGCCCTGCTGCGCTCCATGGCCGACGAGCCCAGCCGCGCCGTGGTCATGGTCACCCACGACCCGGTCGCCGCCTCCTACGCCGACCGCGTCGTCTTCCTCCGCGACGGCCGGCTGGCCGGCTCGCTGGACCTGCCCACCGCCGAGCAGGTCGCCGCCCGGATGACCGCGCTGGAGGCCGTGGCATGCTGAGCCTCGCCCTCGCCACCATCAAGCTGCGCTGGGCCTCGTTCGTCGGCAGCTTCGTCGCGCTGGCCTGCGGTGTCGCCCTGATGGCGACCTCGATCCTGGTCATGGCCGCCACCTCGGACATCCCCGACCAGGGCCGCCAGCGCTTCTCGCAGGCCCCGGTCCTGGTGTCCGCCTTCCACACCCTGGACTTCAGGCGGGACGACGGCGACGTCTCCCCGACCCCGGTGGCCAAGCAGCAGGGCCTGCCGGCCGAACTGATCGCCGCGGTGGCCGCCACCGGCCGGACGGTCGAGGACCGCACCTTCTACGCCCAGCTCGCGGACGGCCCGCACGACCAGGTCGGACGCGCCTGGTCCGGCGCGGAGCTCGGCGGCTACCGGCTGGCCGCCGGCTCGGCGCCGACCGCCGACGAGCAGATCGTCATCGGCGGCGGCAGCCCCGACCAGGTCGGCCGGCGCGTCCAGTTCGTCACCGCCGACGGCCTGCACAGCGCGACCGTCTCCGGCGTCACCGAGGCGGAGCCGTTCGAGCACGCCGTCTTCTTCACCGACGCGCAGGCCGCCCGCTTCTGCCCCGCCGTCGGCGTGCTGGCCGCCTTCGGCCCCGTCGACGCGGTGCGCCAGGCCGTGGCCGGCGCCGGCGGCGCGAGCACCGCCCGGGTGCTGACCGGCTCCGAGCGCAGCCAGCTGGACCCGCACCACATCGACGTCGCCGGCCAGCTGGACAACGTGCAGACCCCGCTCGGCCTCTCCGCCGCGGTCTCCGGCGGCACCGCCGTGTTCGTGGTCGCGGGCACCTTCGCGCTGTCGATCGCCCAGCGCCGCCGCGAGCTCGCCCTGCTCCGCCTGATCGGCGCCACCCGCAAGCAGCTGCGCACCCTGGTCAACCGGGAGGCCCTGCTGGTCGGCCTGCTGGCCTCCGTCGTGGGCTGCGTGCTCGGTGCGGTCGGGGCGCCGCTGGCCGGCCGGTGGCTGATCGACCACGACATGGTGCCGGCCGACTTCACCGTCCCGATCAGCTGGTGGGGGCTGCTCGTCGCGGCCCTGATCGGACTGCTGACCGCGATGGCCGGCGTGGTGCTCTCCTCGTTCAAGGCCGGTCTGGTCAGCCCCGGCGAGGCGCTGATGGAGGCCGACGTCGAGCGGCGCTCGCGGTTCGCGCTGGCGGTCCGCTGGATCAGCGGCCTGCTCGTGCTCGGCGGTGGCATCGCGGCGCTCGTGGTGGTGGCCCGGACCTGGCCCGACGCCGCGGCCAGCGCCGCGGACTCGCTCGGGCTGCTGCTGGCCATCGTCGGCGGCTGCGTCCTGCTGGCGGGCGTGCTGGCCACTCCGGTGATCCGGCTGCTGACGGTGCTGCCCGGTCTCTCGGCCCGGCTGCGCGGCCGCCCCGCCGAGGACGGCGGCGGCATCGTCTGGGCCACCGCCCGGCAGAGCGCGCTGACGGCCTTCCGGCGCACCGCCGCCACCACCACCCCGGTGGTGCTGGTCATCGCCTTCGCCGGCTGCCTGCTCGGCAGCGTCGACACCATCAACCGCTCGAAGGTCACCGAGGTCCGCGGTCAGCTGGCCGCCGCCGACTTCGTCGTCGCACCCGCCGGCACGCCCGGGCTGAGCCAGGCCGTGGTGGACCGGGTCCGGGCCGTCCCCGGCGTGCAGAGCCTGGTGATCACCCCGACCCTGGTGATGGCCGACCAGGACGGCCAGGCCCTGGTGGCCTTCCCCGGTGCGACGGCGGACGCCACCGCGCTGGCCGAGGTCGACCGCCTCCCGGTCGTCTCGGGCTCGCTGACCGACCTCGGCCCCGACTCGATCGTGCTCAGCCGGACCTGGCCCGGCTCGCCGCAGACCGGACAGCAGGTCTCGGTCTGGCTGGCCGACGGCACCCCCCGGACCCTGCGGGTCGCCGCCGTCCTCGGCACCGGTGCCGAGACCACCCAGGCCTGGGTGACCGCGCGCAACGCCGTCACCGGCGGGGTCGGCGGCAAGGCCCTGGCGAGCCAGATCCACCTGCGGGTGCTGCCCGGCACCGACCGGCAGCAGGCCGTCGACGCCCTGCAGACGGCCGTGCACGGGCTGGGCGCCCGGCTCGCCACCTCGGAGGAGACGTGGTCGGCGGCCACCGACAGCAACGAGGAGGCCTCGTGGAACGCCCTGCTGATGATCCTCGGCCTGGCGATCTGCTACGCGGCCATCGCGCTGGCCAACTCGCTGGTGATGACCGTCGCCGACCGAAGGAAGGAGCTGTCGCTGCTGCGCCTGGCCGGCGCGACCAAGGCCCAGGTGCTGCGCACCGTCGCCGTCGAGACCCTGCTGTGCGTGGCGGCCGGGACGTTCCTCGGGCTGCTCGGCACGGCGATCAGCATCGGCGGCTCCTGGGCGGCCCTGACCAACCTGGTGGGCCCGACGCCCGCGATGGTGCCCTGGGGCACGATGGGCGTGCTCGCCGCCTGCTGCGCGGCCATCGCGCTCACCTCGGCCGTGCTGCCGGCCGCGCTCGCCCTGCGTGACCGGGACGGCCAGGGCATCCTGCGCGGGGCCGCCGGTTCGGCCTGACCCACCCCGCCTCTGCGGCCCGAGTGCCGGGAACTCCAACGGAGTTCCCGGCACTTTCGGTTTCCGGCGGGGCTGCCGCCGTTGCCGCCCGCGGCGGCGTATAGGGCCGTTATAGCGAGGCTGCCCAGACTGGCCGGGAATCCCATCCCACCGTGAATTCGGGGAGCGTCATGGCTGAGCAGATTGTCGACGAGCAGAGCTACCTGGTGGTGCTCAACGACGAGGAGCAGTACTCGATCTGGTGGGCGGACCGCGCCCTGCCGGACGGCTGGCGGGCCGAGGGCACCGGCGGCAGCAAGCAGGAGTGCCTCACCCGCATCGGCGAGGTGTGGACCGACATGCGCCCGCTGAGCCTGCGCAACCGCATGGCCGCCCAGGCCGCCGCCAACTGACCCACCACCGACTCGTCCGGGGAGGCCGCACGCCCGCTGGGGGCGACGCCGGCCGCCCCGGACGGTGATGTCACCGCCAGCTACCCGCCCGAAGTGGAGCAAGTCGAAGTGTCAGGATCGCGGATCGATGCGAGCAACCCCGTGCTGACCGGCGAGCTGTTCGCAGCCCAGGCGGCGGCCACTCCCGCCGCGGTCGCGGTGGTGGTGGGTGATGTCGAGCTGACGTATGGGCAGGTGGCGGAGCGGGCTGCTCGGTTCGCGGGTCTGTTGCGGGCGGCGGGGGTGGGTCCGGAGAGCGTGGTGGGTGTGTGTCTGCCGCGTGGGGTCGATCTGGTGCCGTTGTTGCACGGTGTGTGGTTGGCGGGTGCGGCGTATCTGCCGATCGATCCGGCGTTGCCGGGTGAGCGGATCGATTACATGCTGGCGGATTCGGGTGCGGCGGTGCTGGTCGCCGTGAGCGGTCTGTCGGTGGGGTTCGCGGGTGTCCGGATCGATCTGGACACGGTGGTGCTGGACGAGGTGGCGGCGGTGGCCGGGCCGGTCGTCGTCGACGCGGATCGGTTGGCGTATGTGTTGTACACGAGTGGTTCGACCGGGCGTCCGAAGGGCGTGATGGTCGGGCACGGTGCGTTGCACAACCTGTTGGCGTCGGTGCGTGATGACCTGGGTGCGCGGGGGCGTACGGTGTGGCTGGCCTCGACGTCGGTGTCGTTCGACATCTCGGGTCTGGAGCTGCATCTGCCGTTGATCACCGGTGGTCGTGTGGTGCTGGCCCAGGATCACGAGGTGAAGGATCCGGCGGCGCTGATCGCTCTGATCGGGGCTCATCGGGTCACCCATGTGCAGGCCACGCCGTCGGCGTGGCGGCTGCTGCTGGAGGCCGGCTTCGACGACTGGACCGTCACCGCCCTGACCGGCGGCGAGCCGCTCCCGGCGCACCTCGCCGCCCGGCTGGTCGAGACCACGCAGCGGGTCGTCAACGTCTACGGTCCGACCGAGACCACCATCTGGTCCAGCTACTGGGACGTCCCCGAGGAGCCGGAGACCATCGCCGTCGGCCATCCGCTGGCCAACACCGGCCTGCACGTGCTGGACGAGCGCCTGCGGCAACTGCCCCCCGGGGTGACCGGTCAGCTGTACATCGACGGCCACGGTGTGGCCCGGGGCTATCACGGGCGTGCGGACCTGACGGCGGAGAAGTTCCTGCCGAACCCGTACGGTCCGGCCGGGTCGCGTCTGTACGCCACCGGTGACCTGGCCCGGTTCCTGCCCGACGGCACCCTGGAGTGCCTGGGCCGGATCGACAGCCAGGTCAAGATCCGTGGCTACCGCATCGAACTCGGTGAGATCGAGAGCGTCCTGAGCGGGCTGGAGGAGGTCCGCCAGGCCGTCGTCACCGTCCACAACGAGGCCCTCGTCGCCTACGTCGTCCCCACCGACGGCCCCGTGGACACCGCGGAACTGCGTACCCACCTCGCCCGGCTCCTGCCGGAGTACATGGTCCCGACCGCCTACGTGGCGATCGAGGCGATCCCGCTGAGCAACAGCGGCAAGATCGACCACCGCGCCCTGCCCGCCCCCGACCTGGACGCCTTCACCACCGGCGGCTACACCGCCCCCCGCACCCCCGTCGAGGAACGCCTCGCGGCAGTCTGGGCCGAAGTGCTGGGCCTGCCCCAGGTCGGCGTCGAGGACAGCTTCTTCGACCTCGGCGGCGACTCCATCCGCGCCGTCCGCCTCGTCGGAGCCCTCCGTGCCGCCGGCCACGACATCACCATCCCCGACATCTTCCAGCAGCGCACCATCGCCGCCCTGGCCACCACCCTGCCCGGCAACACCACCGGCACCTCCCTGATCACCGCCGTCGAACCCTTCGCCCTCATCGCGGAGCGGGACCGGGCCGCCCTGCCGGCCGGCGTGGTCGACGCCTACCCGCTGTCCCAGGCGCAGACCGGCATGCTGGTCGAGCTCGCGGCGGCCCAGGACCCGACGCTCTACCACAACCTCAACTCCTTCCGGGTCGCCGAGACCATCGGCTATGCGGAGGGCGAGCTCCGGCGCGCCGTCGACATCCTGACGGAGCGTCACGAGATCCTGCGAACCTCGATCGCGCTGTCCGGGTACTCGCAGCCGCTGCAGCTCGTGCACGCCTCGGCGCGGATCCCGCTCACCACCGTCGACCTGCGCGGCCTCACCGCCGACCAGGCGCAGGACCGGGCGCGGGGGTACGTGCAGCAGGAGCGTGCGGCGGGCTTCGACCTGGCCGCCGCCCCGCTGCTGCGGATCGCCGCGCACATCGAGTCCGACCGGGCCTGGCACCTGACCTTCAGCCACAGCCACACCGTGACCGACGGCTGGTCCGTCAACTCGCTGCTGATGGAGCTCCTGGGCGTCTACCAGGCGCTGTGCGACGGCCGCGAACCGGCCGCCCACGAGGCTCCCGCCGTCCGCTACGCCGACTACATCGCCGCCGAGCAGGCCTCCCTCTCCGACCCGGCCGACCAGGCCTTCTGGCAGCAGGTCGTCGATGAGCACAGCCCGCTGGTCCTGCCCGGCACCTGGGCGGACCCGGCGGCGCGGTCCTCGGTCGGCCGGACCGTCGACTACGCCGACCTGGAGGACGGCCTGCGCGTCCTCGCCGCCCGGGCGAAGACCTCGCTCAAGAGCGTGCTGCTGGCCGCGCACCTCAAGGTGCTGTCCGCCCTCACCCCGGACGAGGCCTTCCACACCGGCGTGGTCTACCACGGCCGCCTGGAGGCCCCCGGCGCCGACCGGGTGCTCGGCATGCACCTCAACACCCTGCCCTTCCCGGCCAGTCGGGGAGCCCGCACCTGGCGCGAGCTGGTCGAGCGGACCTACGCCACCGAGACCGCGATCTGGTCCCACCGCCGCTACCCGCTGCCCGCCGTCCAGCGCGCCGCGGGCGGTGTCGGCCTGGTGTCGACCCTCTTCGACTACCAGGACTTCCACCAGGTCGACACCGGGAAGGTCGGCGGCGGTTTCGGCATCGACGGCGGCCTGGACGGCGGCGGCAACGAGTTCGCCCTGATGGCCATCGCCGGCAACGGACGGCTCGGCCTCGCCGCCGGCGCCGCCGCCCTCGGCAGCGCGAACCTGGAGCGCCTGGCCGCCCTCTACCGGCTGGTCCTGGAGTCGATGGCCGCCGACCCGGACGGTGACGCCCTCGCCGTCCCGCTGCCCGAGACCGACCGCCGGCTGCTCGCCGAGTGGCAGCGGAGCACCGAACTGCCCGTGGACGCCTGCCTCCACGAGCTGTTCGCCGCCCGGGCCGCCCGCACCCCCGACGCCATCGCCCTCACCAGCGGCGACCTCAACCTCAGCTACGCCGAACTGGACGGGCGCGCCAACCGCATCGCCCAGCACCTCGCCGCCCTCGGCGCCCGTCCCGACACCGTGGTCGGCGTCAGCCTGGAGCGCGGTCCGGACCTCGTCCCGACCCTGCTCGGCGTCCTGAAGTCCGGCGCGGCCTACCTGCCGCTGGACCCCTCCAACCCGGCCGACCGCCTGGCCTACATGCTGGCCGACGCCAAGGCCGACCTGCTCGTCACCCACTCCGCCCTGGACGAGCTGGAGTTCACCGGCACCCGGGTCCTCATCGACGCGGACCAGGACGAGATCGCCGCCCGCCCGGCCACCGCGCCGGTCACGGACGTGCGTCCGGACAACCTGATCTACGTCATCTACACCTCGGGCTCCACCGGCCTGCCCAAGGGCGTCAGCCTCACCCACGCCAACGTCGCGCGCCTGTTCACCACCACCCGCGAGCAGCTCGCCTTCTCGGCGGACGACGTATGGGCGCTGTTCCACTCCTACGCCTTCGACGTCTCCGTCTGGGAGATGTGGGGCGCCCTGCTGCACGGCGCCCGCCTCGTCGTCGTCC
Source organism: Kitasatospora sp. NPDC058218 (assembly GCF_042882445.1). Lineage (NCBI taxonomy): Bacteria > Bacillati > Actinomycetota > Actinomycetes > Kitasatosporales > Streptomycetaceae > Kitasatospora > Kitasatospora sp. NPDC058218. The sequence goes on from NZ_JBHVWC010000100.1 coordinate 16,050, forward strand.
CGCCCACCGTGAGCCGCTCCCCGCACGACCTGATCGACCTGCTGGTCCGCGAGCGGGTCAGCGTGCTGTGCCAGACGCCGTCCGCCTTCCGCGCGCTGTCCGGCCTGGCCGAACAGGACGACCCGCGGGTGGACGAACTCGCCCTGCGCACCGTCATCTTCGCCGGCGAGCGCCTCGACATGGCCGAACTCCGCTCCTGGGCGGCCCACAAGGGCACCGAGCGCCCGGCCCTGGTCAACATGTACGGCCCCACCGAGATCACCGTGTACGCGACCCACCACGTGATCACCGCCGACGAGGTGGCCACCTCCCACCGCAGCAACATCGGCCACTCGCTGGGTGACCTGAGCATCCACCTCCTGGACACCGCCGGCCACCCGGTGCCGGTCGGCGTGCCCGGCGAGATGCACATCGGCGGCCCGGGCCTGGCCCGCGGCTACCTCGACCGCCCCGAGCTGACCGCCGAGCGGTTCGTCCCCGATCCCTTCGGCGCTCCCGGCTCCCGCCTCTACCGCACCGGCGACCTCGTCCTGCGCCTGCCCGACGGCGCCATCGACTTCCTCGGCCGGATCGACGGCCAGATCAAGATCCGCGGCTACCGCGTCGAGCTCGGCGAGATCGAGGCCGCGCTGGGCGCCTGCGCCGGGGTGCGCCAGGCCGTGGTCACCGTGCGCGAGAACGCGGCGGGGGAGAAGTCCCTGGTCGGCTACGTCGTCACCGAGACCGCCGGGGCCGGCGCCGACACGGCCGCGCTGCGCGCGGCGCTGGCCGTCACGCTGCCCGAGTACATGGTCCCGGCGGCGTTCGTCGCGCTGGACGCCCTCCCGCTGAGCAACAGCGGCAAGCTCGACCGCCGCGCCCTGCCCGCGCCGGACCTGGACGCCTTCACCACCGGCGGCCACACCGCCCCCCGCACCCCCGTCGAGGAGCGTCTCGCGGCCGTCTGGGCCGAAGTCCTCGGCCTGTCCGCGGTGGGCGTCGAGGACAGCTTCTTCGAGCTCGGCGGCGACTCCATCCGCGCCGTCCGCCTGGTCGGCGCCCTGCGCGCGGCAGGCTACGACGTGAGCATCCGCGACGTCTTCGACCACCGCACCGTCGCCGCCCTGGCCGCCACCGTCGGCGACGGCGGCGCGTCGCTGATCACCGCCGTCGAGCCGTTCGCGCTGATCGCGGAGGAGGACCGCGCGGCCCTGCCCGCCGGCGTCGTCGACGCCTACCCGCTCTCGCAGATCCAGACCGGCATGCTGGTCGAGCTGATGACCTCGGGCGACCGCGGGCTCTACCACAACCTGAACTCCTTCCGGATCCCCGACGCCGTGCCCTTCGACGCCGTCGCGCTGCGCGGCGCGCTCGACCTGGTCGCCGCCCGGCACGAGATCCTGCGCACCTCGCTGCACCTCGCGGACTTCTCCCGGCCGCTCCAGCTGGTCCACGCCGCCGTCGGGTTCCCGCTCGCCGTGCACGACCTGCGCGGGCTCACCGCCGAGCAGGCACAGGACCGGGCGGACACGTACGTGCGGGAGGAGCGCGCGGCCGGCTTCGACCTGACGGCCGCCCCGCTGCTGCGCTTCGCCGTGCACCTGGAGTCCGACCAGGCCTGGCGCCTGACCACCAGCCACAGCCACACCGTGACGGACGGCTGGACGCTCAACTCGCTGCTGATGGAGCTCCTGGGCGTCTACCAGGCGCTGCGCGACGGCCGGGAGCCGGCCGAGCACGAGGTGCCGGCGGTCCGCTACGCCGACTACATCGCCGCCGAGCAGGCCTCCCTCTCCGACCCGGCCGACCAGGCCTTCTGGCAGCAGGTCGTCGACGCCCACAGCCCGCTCGCGCTGCCGGCCGGGTGGGGCGGCGAGCGGGGTGGGCAGGTGAGCCACCAGGTGTCGTTCGCGGACCTGGAGGACGGCCTGCGGGCGCTGGCCGCAGAGGCGAGGACCTCGCTCAAGAGCGTGCTGCTGGCCGCGCACCTCAAGGTGATGGGCAGCCTCACCTCGGAGACCGCCTTCCACACCGGCGTCGTCTACCACGGCCGCCTGGAGGCGCCCGGCGCCGACCGGGTGCTCGGGATGCACCTCAACACCCTGCCCTTCCCCGCCACCCGGGGCGCCGCGACCTGGCGCGAGCTGGTCGAGCGGACCTACGCGACCGAGAGCGCCATCTGGTCCCACCGCCGCTACCCGCTGCCCGCCATCCAGCGCGCCGCCGACAACACCCGCGACCTGATCACCGTGCTCTTCGACCACCACGACTTCCACCAGGTCGACACCGACACCGTCGACGTGGACGGCGGGATCAACGACGGCACCACCGAGTTCGCGCTCAACGCGATCCCCTCGAACGGGTACTTCAACCTGAGCGGCTCGACGGAGTTCTTCACCGCGGAGAACCTGGAGCGGCTGGGCGCGATGTACCGGCTGGTGCTGGAGGCGATGGCCGCCGACGCCGACGGCGACGCGGCCGCCTCCTACCTGCCCGCCGCCGAGCGTGAGCTGCTGCTCGACACCTGGAACACGACCGTCGAGCAGCCGGTGGAGGAGTGTGTCCACGAGCTGTTCGCCGCCCAGGCCGCCCGCACCCCGGACGCCATCGCCCTCACCAGCGGCGAGTCCAGCCTGACCTACGCGGAGCTGGACGAGCGCGCCAACCGCATCGCCCACCACCTCATCTCCCTCGGCGCAGGCCCCGAGCGGATCATCGGCCTCTCCCTGGAACGCGGCCCCGACCTCATCCCCGCCCTGCTCGGCATCCTGAAGTCCGGCGCCGCCTACCTGCCCCTGGACCCGGCCAACCCGGCTGACCGCCTGGCCTACATGCTCGCCGACGCCAAGGCGCCGATCCTGGTGACCCACTCCGCCCTGGACGAGCTGGAGTTCACCGGCACCAAGGTCCTCATCGACACCGACCACGACAAGATCGCCACCCGCCCGGCCACCGCCCCGGTCACCGACGTGCGTCCGGACAACCTGATCTACGTCATCTACACCTCGGGCTCCACCGGCCAGCCCAAGGGCGTCAGCCTCACCCACGCCAACGTCGCGCGCCACTTCGCCACCACCCGCGAGCAGTTCGGCTTCCGGCCGGGCGACGTGGTCACCCAGTCGCACGCCTACAGCTTCGACGTCTCCGTCTGGGAGATGTGGGCCGCCCTGCTGCACGGCGGCCGGCTCGTCGTCGTCCCGTCGGTGGTCGCCCGCTCGCCGCACGACTTCCTGGACCTCATGGTCGAGCAGCAGGTCACCGTCCTGCTGCAGACGCCGTCCGCGTTCTCCGCGCTCGCGGCGGCCGCCAAGGACGGCGACCCGCGGATCGACCGGCTGGCCCTGCGCCTGGTCGCGTTCGGCGGTGAGCGGCTGGAGGCCGCCGAACTCCAGCCCTGGGTCGCCCGGATGGGGCTGGAGAACCCCGAGCCGGTCAACCTGTACGGCCCGACCGAGACCACCATGCACTGCGCCTACCACCGGGTCGGCGCCGAGGACCTCGCCGACCCGCGCCGCAGCGTCATCGGTCGCCCGGTCGGCGACCTCACCATGCACCTGCTGGACGCGGCCGGCCGCCTGGTGCCCACCGGCGTCCCCGGCGAGATCCACGTCGGCGGCCCCGGCGTGGCCCGCGGCTACCTCGACCGCCCCGAGCTGACCGCCGAGCGCTTCGTCCCCGACCCGTTCGGCCCGCCCGGCTCCCGCCTCTACGCGACCGGCGACCTCGCCCGCCGCCTGCCCGACGGCAGCCTGGACTCCCTCGGCCGGATCGACAGCCAGGTCAAGATCCGCGGCCACCGCGTCGAGCTCGGCGAGATCGAGTCCGCGCTGACCGCCCACCCGGACATCCGCGACGCCGTGGTGACCGTCCACGAGCCGGCCCCGGGGGTCAAGCGGCTGATCGCCTACCTGGTGGCCGGCAGGCCGCTCGACCTGACCGGGCTGCGCGCCCGGCTCGGGGAGAGCCTGCCGGAGTACATGGTCCCGGCCGGGTACGTCCTGCTCGACCGGATCCCGCTGACCAGCAGCAGCAAGGTCGACGTGCGCGCCCTGCCCGCCCCCGACGCCGAGGCCTTCGGTGCCTCGGAGTACGTCGGGCCGCGCACCCCCGCCGAGGAGCGGATCGCCGCCATCTGGGCCGACGTCCTCGGCCTGCCGAAGGTGGGTGTGCAGAGCAGCTTCTTCGACCTCGGCGGCGACTCGATGCGGGTCGTCCGTCTGGTCGGCGCGCTGCGCGCGGCGGGCTTCGACATCACCGTCCCCGCGGTCTTCGAGCACCGCACCATCGCCGCGCTGGCCGCCACGGTCGGTGCCGGCGGCGCGTCGCTGATCACCGCCGTCGAGCCGTTCGCGCTGATCGGCGACGGCGACCGGGCGCAGCTGCCCGCCGACGCCGTGGACGCCTACCCGCTCTCCCAGGTGCAGACCGGCATGCTCGTCGAGCTGCTCGCCACCGCCTCCGCCACCGGACGCAGCCTGTACCACAACGTCAACTCCTTCCTGATCCGGGACGAGCAGCCCTTCTCGCTGGAGGCGCTGCAGGGCGCCGTGGACACCGTGGCGGCCCGGCACGACATCCTGCGCACCTCCATGCACCTGGAGGGCTTCGGCGAGCCACTGCAGATCGTGCACGCCACCGCCGACTACCGGGTGGTCCTGGAGGACCTTCGCGGCCTCGACCAGGCCGAACGGGCCCGACTCAAGGGCGAGTTCCTGCAGCGGGAGCAGTCCCGGACCTTCGACCTCACCGTCGCGCCGCTGCTGCGGGTCTCGGCCCTCGTCGAGTCCGAGGACTCCTGGCGGCTCAACTTCACGTACAACCACGCCATTTCGGAGGGCTGGAGCTACAACTCGCTGCTGATGGAGGTGCTCGACTGCTACCGCGCGCTGCGTGACGCGGGCGCGCCGGACGCCTACGAGCAGCCGGCGGTGCGGTACGCGGACTTCATCGCCGCCGAGCGGACCGCTCTCGCCGACCCGCAGACCCAGTCCTTCTGGCAGCAGGTCGTCGAGGAGCACACGCCCCTGGCACTCCCGGCCGGCTGGGCCGCGGAGGCGGGCGAGGCGACCCGCCGGCACCTCCAGGTGCCGTTCGCCGACCTGGAGGAGGGGCTGCGCGAGCTGGCCGCCCGGGCGAAGACCTCGCTCAAGAGCGTGCTGCTGGCCGCGCACCTCAAGGTGCTGGGCGGCCTGACGGACGCCCGCGCCTTCCACACCGGCGTGGTCTACCACGGCCGTCTGGAGGCGCCGGGCGCGGACCGGGTGCTCGGTATGCACCTCAACACCCTGCCGTTCCCGGCCACTCGGGGTGCCGCGACCTGGCGTGAGCTGGTCGAGCAGACGTACGCGACGGAGACGGCCATCTGGTCGCACCGCCGCTACCCGCTGCCCGCCATCCAGCGCGCCGCCGGGAACGCCCGTGACCTGCTCACCGTGCTGTTCGAGTTCCTCGACTTCCACCAGGTCGACACCGAAGCGGTCGACGTGGACGGCGGCGTCAGCGACGGGATCAACGAGTTCGCGCTCAACGTCATCCCGACCCGCGGCAGCGTGAACTTCCACGTCTCGGCCGGGGTGCTCAGCCAGGCGAGCCTGGAGCGGTTGGGTGGGTTGTACCGGTCGGTGCTGGAGTCGATGGCCGCGGATCCGGAGGGTGACGCGCGTGCGGTCCACCTGTCCGCCGGGGAGGTGGCGGTGCTGTCGGCGCCGACCCGTGAGGTCCTGTGGGACACCGCCAGCACTCCGGAGGCGTTCGCGGCCCAGGCGGCGGCCACTCCCGCCGCGGTCGCGGTGGTGGTCGGTGATGTCGAGCTGACGTATGGGCAGGTGGCGGAGCGGGCTGCTCGGTTCGCGGGTCTGTTGCGGGCGGCGGGGGTGGGTCCGGAGAGCGTGGTGGGTGTGTGTCTGCCGCGTGGGGTCGATCTGGTGCCGTTGTTGCACGGTGTGTGGTTGGCGGGTGCGGCGTATCTGCCGATCGATCCGGCGTTGCCGGGTGAGCGGATCGATTACATGCTGGCGGATTCGGGTGCGGCGGTGCTGGTCGCCGTGAGCGGTCTGTCGGTGGGGTTCGCGGGTGTCCGGATCGATCTGGACACGGTGGCGCTGGACGAGGTGGCGGCGGTGGCCGGGCCCGTCGTCGTCGATGCGGATCGGTTGGCGTATGTGTTGTACACGAGTGGTTCGACCGGGCGTCCGAAGGGCGTGATGATCGGGCACGGTGCGTTGCACAACCTGTTGGCGTCGGTGCGTGATGACCTGGGTGCGCGGGGGCGTACGGTGTGGCTGGCCTCGACCTCGGTGTCGTTCGACATCTCGGGTCTGGAGCTGCATCTGCCGTTGATCACCGGTGGTCGTGTGGTGCTGGCCCAGGACCACGAGGTGAAGGATCCGGCGGCGCTGATCGCGCTGATCGGGGCCCATCGGGTCACCCATGTGCAGGCCACGCCGTCGGCGTGGCGGCTGCTGCTGGAGGCCGGCTTCGAGAACGGCGCGGTGACGGCCCTGACCGGTGGCGAGGCCCTGCCGGCGCACCTCGCCGCCCGGCTCACGGCCGCCACCGGGCGGGTCGTCAACGTCTACGGTCCGACGGAGACGACCATCTGGTCGACGTACTGGGAGGTTCCGTCGGCCGTCGACGCGGTGACCGTCGGCCTTCCGCTGGCCAACACCGGTGTCTACGTGCTGGACGAGCACCTCGCGCTGCTCGCGCCGGGGGTGACCGGTCAGCTGTACATCGACGGTCACGGTGTGGCCCGGGGCTATCACGGGCGTGCGGACCTGACGGCGGAGAAGTTCCTGCCGAACCCGTACGGTCCGGCCGGGTCGCGTCTGTACGCCACCGGTGACCTGGCCCGGTTCCTGCCCGACGGCACCCTGGAGTGCCTGGGCCGGATCGACAGCCAGGTCAAGATCCGTGGCTACCGCATCGAACTCGGTGAGATCGAGAGTGTCCTGAGCGGGCTGGAGGAGGTCCGCCAGGCCGTCGTCACCGTCCACAACGAGGCCCTCGTCGCCTACCTGGTGACCGAGGACGGCAGCGCGCCGGACGTCGCCGCCGTGCGCCGGGAACTGGGACAGCTCCTGCCGGAGTACATGGTCCCGACCGCCTACGTGGCGATCGAGGCGATCCCGCTGAGCAACAGCGGCAAGGTCGACCACCGTGCCCTGCCCGCCCCGGACCTGGACGCCTTCACCACCGGCGGCTACACCGCCCCCCGCACCCCCGTCGAGGAGCGCCTCGCGGCCGTCTGGGCCGAAGTGCTGGGCCTGGCGCAGGTCGGCGTCGAGGACAGCTTCTTCGACCTCGGCGGCGACTCCATCCGCGCCGTCCGCCTCGTCGGCGCACTCCGCGCCGCCGGCTACGACATCACCATCCCGGACATCTTCCAGCAGCGCACCATCGCCGCCCTGGCCACCACCCTGCCCGGCAACACCACCGGCACGTCCCTGATCACCGCCGTCGAACCCTTCGCCCTCATCGGCGACGAGGACCGCACGGCCCTCCCCAGCGGCGTCGTCGACGCCTACCCGCTCTCCCAGATCCAGACCGGCATGCTCGTCGAGCTGCTGGGCTCGGGGGACCGCGGGCTCTACCACAACCTGAACTCCTTCCGTATCCCGGACACCGCACCCTTCGACGCCGTCGCGCTGCGCGGCGCGCTCGACCTGGTCACCGCCCGGCACGAGATCCTGCGCACCTCGCTGCACCTCGCCGACTTCTCCCAGCCGCTGCAGTTGGTGCACGCCACCGTCGAGGTCCCGCTCACCGTGCACGACCTGCGTGGCCTGACCGAGGCCGAGGTGGCGGAGCGCACGACCGCCTACGTCGGGCAGGAGCGAGCGGCGGGCTTCGACCTGGCCGTCGCCCCGCTGCTGCGGATCGCCGTGCACATCGAGTCCGACCAGGCCTGGCGGGTGACCACCAGCCACAGCCACACCGTGACCGACGGCTGGACGCTCAACTCGCTGCTGATGGAGCTCCTGGAGGCCTACCAGGCGCTGCGCGACGGCCGGGAGCCGACGGAGCACGAGGTGCCGTCCGTCCGTTACGCCGACTACATTGCCGCCGAGCAGGCCTCCCTCTCCGACCCGGCCGACCAGGCCTTCTGGCAGCAGGTCGTCGACGCCCACAGCCCGCTCGCCCTCCCCGGCAGCTGGGCCGACCCGGTGACCCCGGGCACGCCCGTCGGTCGGATCGTCCACTACGGCGATCTGGAGGACGGCCTGCGACGTCTCGCCACCCAGGCGAAGACGTCACTGAAGAGCGTGCTGCTCGCCGCGCACCTCAAGGTGATGGGCAGCCTCACCTCGGAGACCGCCTTCCACACCGGCGTGGTCTACCACGGCCGTCTGGAGTCGCCGGGTGCCGACCGGGTGCTCGGCATGCACCTCAACACCCTGCCGTTCCCGGCCAGTCGGGGCGCCGCGACCTGGCGTGAGCTGGTCGAGCAGACGTACGCGACCGAGACGGCGATCTGGTCGCACCGCCGCTACCCGCTGCCCGCCGTCCAGCGCGCCGCCGGCAGCTCCGGCGACCTGGTCTCGATCCTCTTCGAGTACCTGGACTTCCACGTCGTCGACGAGAACTCCGTCGACGTCGACGGGTCGATGGGCGACGGCGCCAACGAGTTCGCCCTCAACGTGCTGGCCCGGCGCGACCACCTGACGCTGGCCGGTACCAGTACGGCCGTCGACCGGGCGAATCTGAACTCCCTGGCCGAGCGTTACCGGCTGGTGTTGGAGTCGATGGCCGCCGACCCGAACGGTGACGCGACCCTCTCCCACCTGCCCGAGACGGAGCGCGCCCAGCTCGCGACCTGGGCCGCGGGTGACTCCGTGCAGTGGCCGACCGCCACCACCCTCGACCTGGTCGAGGCGCAAGCCCAGACCACCCCGGACGCCACCGCCGTCATCGTCGACGGCGTCCACCTCACCTACCGCGAGATCGACGAACGCGCCAACCGCATCGCCCACCACCTGACCGGCCTCGGCGCGGGCCCCGACGTCCTCGTCGGCGTCTGCCTGGAGCGCGGCGCGGACCTCGTGCCGACGCTGCTCGGCGTGTGGAAGGCCGGCGCCGCCTACCTCCCACTCGACCCGTCCTGGCCCGCCGACCGCCTCGCCTACGTCCTCGCCGACACCGCCACCCCGATCGTGGTGACCTCCGGCGCACTGACCGCCTCCCTCACCCCGGTCTTCGACGCCACCCTCGTCGTCCTGGAACGCGACCGCCGCCGCATCGACCGCCACCCCACCACCACGCCCGAACGCACCCTCGACCGGCAGAACCTCGCCTACGCCATCTACACCTCCGGCTCCACCGGCCGCCCCAAGGGCGTCCTCGTCCACCACCACGGCCTGGCCAACTACCTCCACCACACCGCCGACATCTACGCCAGCGCAGGCACCGGCGGCGCACCCCTGTTCTCCTCCATCGCGTTCGACCTCGGCATCCCCAACCTCTTCACCCCCCTCATCACCGGCCAGCCCGTCACCCTCCTCCCCGACAACCTCGA
>NZ_JBHVWC010000101.1:0-24948 GCF_042882445.1 Kitasatospora sp. NPDC058218
CCCCTGGACGGGGCGGCCGCTCGGCGCGGATGCGGGGAGGCGTCAGACGCTGAGGGTCTGCCCCGGGAAGATGAGGTCCGGGTTGCCGCCGATCGCCTTGACGTTCTTGGCGTGCAGGCTCGCGGTGTCGGTGCCGAACTTGGCCGCGATGTCGCTCAGGGTGTCGCCGCTCCTGACGGTGTAGCTGCCGCCGGAGGTGTTCCGGTCGACGGCGGCCGGCTTGGTCGGCTTGGCGGCGTCCTGGGACTTCCAGGACTGCGTCTTCTGCGACTTCTGAACCTGGTCGCCCTGCGCGGGCTTGCTCGGGGCCTGCTTCGCCTGCGGGGTCTGCGCGGGCTTGGCCGGCTGCTGCGCCTTGGGGGCGGCGGCCTTGGGAGCCGCGGCCTTGGGGGCGGCCGGGGCCGAGGTGTCGACGGCCGCCGGGGCGCCGCCCTTGGTCAGGCCGGCCTTCGCCGAGCAGACCGGCCAGGCGCCGGGGCCCTGCGAGGCGAGCACCTTCTCGGCGACCGAGATCTGCTGCGCCTTGGTCGCCTGGTTGGCCTGCGACGCGAAGGCGGTGCCGCCGTACGCGGCCCAGGTGGACGGGGTGAACTGCAGTCCGCCGGAGAAGCCGTTGCCGGTGCTGATGCTCCAGTTGCCACCGCTCTCGCACTGGGCGACGGCGTCCCAGGTCGAGGTGGACGCGGCGGAGGCCGAGGTGGCCGTGACGAGGCCGGCCACCGGGAGGGCCGCGACGGCCCCGCCGACCAGCACCAGACGGGCACGGCTGCGGCGCTTCCCGGCGGTGGTGGTGTTGGTGGTGGCAGCGGCGGTCTCGTTACGGATCGTCATGAAAGTCCTCTCGACAAGCCCCGGGCGGGCAGGCGGAACCAGACCCTTGGCAGGGCCGTCGCGCTCACCTCACTCGACGGGCGGCCGGGCACGTGTCGGACGTGCCGCGCCGCCCCGGCCACCCCCGCTCGCCGACGGCCTGTTCGAGCCGGTCGCGTCAACGGGCACGGCCCTCGCGCCGGGGGTCAGTCGGCGGGCTGTGCGTCGGGGGTGAACCCGGGTGGTGCTCGTTGCACCGCCAATGAAGCTACGGGCCCTCAGGTGCGGCTTCAAGCAATTCTTGGACACCGCAGGTCAGTTGACTGTTACCGGCGGTATCGATCATGAAACCGTGCCCGAAATGAACGTGTTTGACAACATTTTCAAGATCAAATGGTCAATTTCCGTGCCCTCGCTCACACCTGTCCATCTGTGAAGCCGCCCACACCGTCGACGGAGTGCGATGACCGACCGACGGACCGTCACCACCGCCGCCGGAGTTCCCGGTTCCGCGCGGCGCCGCCGTGGCATCGCCCACACCCATGACTCAGCGTGGCCACGCCGTGCGCAGCGCGTAGCACACGACCAGTCCGTAGCCGACGCAGTAGCTGAGCCTGCGGGCCCGCGCCGAGAGCCGCGCACCCACCGAGACGCCCACCGCGGCCAGCAGCTGCTGCCAGAGCAGCGAGGCCGCCAGCACACCCGCGACGAAGGCCACCCCGCCCGCGCCGCTCCTGGGGCCGCCACCGCCCGTGACCAACGCGGCGAAGTAGAGCGCGGTCGTCGGATTCACCGCCGTCAGCGCGGTGAACCGCAGAAAGGCCCGGAGCGGACCGCCCACCGCCCCCGGACGGCCCGGGGCGGCCGGGGCCGGTGGCCGGCGCAGGCCCAGCAGCCCGCGGACCGCCACCGCCGTCAGCACCACGGCCGAACCCGCCCGGGCCCAGGTCTCCCAGCCGGCAGGAGTCGACGCCCACCGGGAGCCGAGCGCCGTGGCGAGCGCCGCGTACGCCGCGTCCACGAACGCCACCGCGCACGCCGCACACACCGCGGCCGCGCGCCCGCGCCGCCCCTCCTCCAGCAACAGCACCCCGACCGCCCCCAGCGGCACCGCCACGCCCAGCCCCGCCCCGACTCCCGCCAGGGCCGCCGCTGCCGTGCCGGCCCCGACCGTCCCGGTTGCCAGGGCCACCACGGCCGTCGTCACCGCTGCCACCGCCGCCGCCGCGCCCGCCATGCCTGCCGTGCCTGTCCCGTCCGTCATACCGGCCACCGTGGCGCAGCCGCCGCGACAACGGCAGCCGGAATCCGGCCCGGGCCGCGACAATCGCGGTATGGATGCCCTCGACAGCGAAATCCTCGGCGAGCTGCGCGCGGACGCGCGGATCTCCTACCGCGACCTCGGCGCCCGGGTGGGCCTGAGCGCCAACGCGACGGCCGACCGGGTCCGCCGGCTGGTGCGGACCGGCGTGATCCGGGGCTTCACCGCCCTGGTCGACCCGGCCGCCGACACCGCTCGCCCGGGCCTGACCGTCTTCGTCGACGTCCGGCTGCGGCCGGAGACGGACAGCGACGCCTTCGAGACCACGGCGCTACGACTGCCCGGCGTCACCGAGACCGCCCATGTCACCGGCGAGTACGACTACCTGCTGCGCGCCCGGGTGGCCGACGCCGCCGGGCTCGACCAGCTGCTGCGCCGGCTGAAGCACGAGGCGGGCGCCGCGCACTCCAGCACCCGCCTCGCCCTGCGGATCGCCACCCGCTGACCCGCTCCGCGCCGCGGCCGCGGCGCGGAGATCGCGGCGCGGAGGCCGCGGCACCGAGCGGGTCAGATCGCGCCGCCGAGCCCCGCGTCGCGCGCCAACAGCGCCGCCTGCACCCGGTTGTCGCAGCCCAGCTTGGCCAGGATCCGGCTGACGTACGTCTTCACCGTCGCCTCGCTCATGTGGATCCGGCCGCCCGCGTCCGCGTTGGACAGGCCCTCCCCCAGCAGCGCCAGCACCTCCAGCTCGCGCGCGGTCAGCACCTCCAGCCGCTGCCGGGCCGCCGTCCCCCGGGCCGCGGCCGGGCCGCTGCGGGCTCCGGCCAGCGAGTCGACGATGTGCCGGGTGGCGGCGGGCGAGAGGAAGGCGTTCCCGGTGGCGGCGGCCCGGACGGCCTGGATCAGCTCGGCGGGCGCGGTGTCCTTGAGCAGGAAACCGGCGCCGCCCTCGGTCACGGCGCGCAGGACGTTGTCGCGCTCCCCGAAGGTGGTGAGGATCAGCGCCCGCGCGCCGGGCGCCACCCGGCGCAGCTCGCCGAGCGCCGTCAGCCCGTCCATCACCGGCATCTGGATGTCCAGCAGGACGACGTCGACCCGGTGGGCCAGCGCGAGGTCCAGGGCCTGCCGGCCGTCGGCGGCCTCGGCGACCACGTCGATGTCGTCGGCGGAGGACAGGATCATCCTGATCCCGGCCCGGATGAGCGGCTCGTCGTCGGCGACGAGGACTCGGATCACTGCTGGTCATCCCCCTCGGTGTGGTGCGGGTGGTGCTGCTCGGCACCATCCTCACACCTCCTGGGGCGGCGCCGTCACCCGCTCGGCCGCGGGGCCTCAGAACCTCCCCAGATAGTGCTGCTTCTCCACCAGTACGCCGTCCTTGAAGCAGAACCGGGCCACGGCGTCCTCGCGCCCCGCGCCGGTCGTGTCCCCGGAGAGGAAGTAGCGGCAGGACGACCCCGCCGGCGGGGTCGGGCCGCTGCCCTCGTAGTCCTTGGTGAAGAAGCCGTTGCCGGCCGGCAGGCGGCCCACCACCTCCGCCTCGGGCGTGCCCTCCTGGATCGAGTCGTACAGCGAGCGCTCCACGGTCGCGTCGTTGGCGGCGCCGATGAAGGCCAGCACGCCCCACACCAGCAGTCCCAGCACGGTGAGCAGCACGACCGCCCCGCCGACCGCGCAGCCGATCGCCGGGCTGCGCCGCCGCCGCACGCCGGTCCCGCCGTCGACCGACGGCAGCGCGTCCAGCACCCAGGACTCCTCCCCCGCGGGGCCGGGCCCGAACGCCGGATCGGCGGCCGGCTCGCCGCCGGCCCCCTCGTACGGCAGCACGGCGGCGATCCGGAACCCGGCCTCGACGGTCGGCCCGGCATGGACCATCCCGCCGACCAGCCGGGCCCGCTCGCGCAGCCCGGTCAGCCCCTGGCCGCCGCTGACCGGCGCCGCCCCGGCTCCCGCCCGTACCCCGACCGGCTCCGGCGCCGGCGGGTTGGTCACCTCCACCACCAGCGCGTCCGGCTCGTAGCGCAGCGCGACGGTGATGGGCGCGCCGGGGGCGTGCTTGTGCGCGTTGGTGAGCGCCTCCTGGACGATCCGGTACGCGGCGTGGCCGACGTTGGCGGCCGGCGGCCGGCGCTCGCCGTCCTCCCCGAAGGAGACCGGCGTCCCGGCCGCCCGGGAGGACTCGACCAGCTTGCCGATGCCTTCCAGGCCGCCCGTGCGCACTCCGCCGCCAGCCGGGGCGCCGACCGGCGCGGGCGCCGGCGCGGTCGACTCGTCGTGCAGCACGCCGACCACCTCGCGCAGCTCGCGCATCGCGGTGACGGCGGCCAGCCGCAGCACGCCGACCGCCTCCCGCTGCCGGTCGGACAGGGTGCGGTCGACCTCCAGCGCGCCGGAGTGCACGGAGATCAGGGCGAGCTGGTGGCCCAGGCTGTCGTGCATGTCCTGGGCTATCCGGTGCCGCTCGCGCAGCCGGGCCTGGTGCGCCACCATGGTCCGCTCGCGCAGCAGCTGCTCGTTGCGTTCGCGCATCGCGTCCAGCAGGGCCCGGCGCTGGGCCCGGTAACGGCCCCAGAGCGCGGGCAGCACGGCGAGCAGCAGGAAGCCGCCCACGGAGAACCCGATGATCAGGTTCATCGGTGCCGACCCGGCGTCCTTCACCGCGCCGGTGGCCGTCATCAGCAGCAGGGCACCGGCGAACGACCCGGCCAGCACGCCGACCCGCTTCACCCGGGCGCCGGCCGACCAGCCGGCGCAGGCCAGCAGCGGCAGCGGCCCGGCGCCCCACCCGGCGACGACGGCGGTGAGCAGCAGCACGGTCGAGGGCAGGCCGCGCCGGAGCAGGAAGAGCACGGCGGTCCCCAGCCCGGTGACCGGCCAGAGGCATTCGTGGGAGGCCACGTCGATCAGTACCGCGAGCGTGCCGAGCAGCAGCGCGCCGCCGGCCTCCCGCACCACCAGCCCGGTCCGCCAGGGCCCGGGCAGCGCCGTCCGCAGCGCCGTTCGTACTGCCCTCGACCAGGCCTTCGCTATCGCGTCCACCCTGCGAGGCTAGCGAAACGCACCCCGGGGCGACGCCACCGTTCGTCGCTCCTCGCCCCGACGAAAGTCGCGCCCCCGCCACCGGCGCTCCGGACGCCACGGCTGCTGCCGGCGCGACGGCGCCTCACCGGTACCGCCACGGCGCCTCACCCGTACGCGGTGAGCATCAGCGCCACGTCGTCGACCCGGTGGGTGGAGCCGACCTCGTGCAGCAGCCGCTCCGCCAGCCGTTCCAGGCCGTCCTCCTCCCCGCCGGGCTCCCCGGCCGCGCCGGTGAGGGCGACGCGCAGCCGGTCCACGCCGTGGTCGATCTCCACCGCCGGGTCCTCGACCAGTCCGTCCGTGTAGAGCGCGAGCAGCGAGCCCGGGGCCATCCGGAACTCGCTGACCGGGTACTCGGCCCGGTGGTCGACGCCGAGCAGCGGCCCGCCCGCCACGTAGAGCGCCTCGGTGCTCCCGTCGGGGTGGCGCAGCACCGGCGGGAGGTGGCCGGCGCGGGCGATCCGGGCGGTGCCGTCGGCGGGGGTGAGCCGGATCAGGCAGCAGCTGGCGAGCAGCCCGGGGTCGAGGTCGAGCAGCAGCTGGTTGGTGCGCGTCAGCACCTCGTCCGGCGGGTGCCCGCTGGCGGCGAAGGCCCGCACCGCGCTGCGCAGCTGTCCCATGGTGGCCGCGGCGCCGACGCTGTGGCCCTCGACGTCGCCGATGACCAGGTTGAGGTCCTGGCCGGTGACGATGGCGTCGTACCAGTCGCCGCCGATCTCCATCCCCTGGGTGCCGGGCAGGTACCGGGCGGTGATCCGGACGTTCTCCAGGTGCGGCAGCCGGTGCGGCAGCAGGGCCTGCTGGAGGCCGCGGGCGAGGGCGAACTCGGCGTCGTAGAGCCGGGCCCGCTCCAGGGCCTGGGCGATGAAGCCGCCGAGGGCGGTGAGCAGTCCGCGCTCCTCGACGGTGAACACGCGGGACTCGTCGAAGCCGATGATGCAGCTGCCGACCGGGTGACCGGAGGCGATCAGCGGCAGGAAGGCCCAGGCGCCCATCTCGTCCAGGGCGATGCCGGGATAGGCGACGGCGAGCTCGTGGACGGACTCGAGGAAGATCGGCGTGCCGGAGCTGAGCGCCTCGGCGCCGGGCACGCGGGCGCCGACCGGGGTGCCCTCGAAGCGGTCCAGGAAGCCGTCCGGGTAGCCGGTCTGGGAGACCAGATGGAGGTGCTTGTCCCGGACGGTGTAGATGGCGAGCTCCTGGCCGCCGAAGGCCGGCAGGATCTGCTCGGCGACGGCCTGGCAGACCTCCCGGACGGTGACCGCCTCGCTCAGCGCGCTGGCGAGCTGGAGCAGGTGGTACATCGCCCCGACGCTGGTCCGGGTGCCGGGCGGGGGTTCGGCCGGCGGCTCGGCCGCCCCGGCGGGCGGGTCGGCGGCGACGACCCGCCCGGTGACGCCGTGGGTGTCCGGGTAGAGCGAGAACGCCAGCCAGCCGTCCGGCGGGCGGGCCGCGAGGAAGGCGGTGGGCTGCTGGGAGAGCATCGCGGCGCGGTAGCGGTTCTCGTACACCGGGTCGGCGAGCCAGGGCAGCACGTCCCACGGGTGGTGGCCGACCAGGTCCTCGCGGCGGGCGTGCAACAGCCGCTCGACGCTGCGGTTGGCGTAGGTGATGCGGCCGTCCGGGTCGAGCGAGAAGACGCCGTCGCGCAGCCGCTCGACCGCGGCCGCGGCGGCGGTGCCGGTGCGGGTGTCCAGTACGGCGCCGACCAGGTGGGAGCGGCCGTCCGGCCCGCTGCCCTCGGGGACGCGGCCCCAGAGTTCGACCGGGTACGGGTGGCCCTCGTGGTCGAGCACCCGGACCCGGGCCGCGAGCACCCGTCCGTGGTCGAGTGCGGCCCGGGCGGCGGCCCGGAACTCCGGCAGGTCGCCGGGGGCGATCCGGGTGGTCAGGGTGACCGCCCGGCCGTCGAACTCGGCGGGCGACAGCCCGAAGATCTCGCAGAACTGCTCGTCCGCGGAGAGCGCCCCGGTGGCCAGGTTCCAGTCGAACAGGCCGACCCGGGTGGTCGGCGGGGAGGGCGGCGCCAGCTCGACCACGGTGGTCTCGCCGTTGGGTTCGATCAGGCGCCCGTGCCCGTCCAGGGCCGCCAGCGCGGCCGCCAGCCCGTCGGCCACCACCCGCAGGTGCCGCTGCGCGCCGCGCGGCACCCCGTTGTCCGAGGCGGCCCACAGCACGCTGATCACCCCGTACGTCTCCTCGCCGGTCTTGACGGGCACGCAGGCGGAGGCGTAGTCGTACGGCATGCCGACGGCGAGCTGCGGGAAGCGCCGCATGGTGTCCTCGGTGTCGGCCAGCGCGATCGTGCGGCCCGTCCGGAAGCTGACCGCCACCGGCATCGGCCCGGCGGCCGCGATCCGCCGGAACGGCGTGATGATCGACAGCGGTACGCCCGCGATGGTGCAGAGCACCAGCGAGCGCCGGTCCCGGGCACGCAGGTAGACCATCCCGCCGTACGCGTCGGTCTCGGCGAGCACCCTGCGGACGGCGGTCGCGAGCAACGCGTCCCGCTCGTGCGTCGCCCCGGCCACGGCATCGCGCTCCCGGGGACGGCGCGTGTCGGGTCGCGCCGCCCGAGTACCGCCGGTCACGTGCGGACCGGGCCGGTCCGCCGGCACACCCTGGCGCATCTTCCCTTGCTACGCCCGGGTCAAGAGACTGTCAAGGCGAGCCGGGGCGGGCCCCGCGTGCCGACCCGGCCCGGTCGCGCCACCATGGTCACCATGCCGACCGACCGGGGCCGCACCACCGTGGTCAACCTCAAGGGCCATCTCGACGACCCCGACTACGCCGATGTCGTCTACGTCGGCCGGGCCGTGCACCGCGGGGGCTGGCACCTCGACGAGTCCCCGCTGCACTGCCCCTTCCGGCCCGGCCCGACGCTGACCCGGGAGCGGATGCTGCTCGACTACCGCGCCCACCTGCTGGGCCGGCCCGACCTGCTCGCCCTGGTCCCGGCGCTGCGCGGCCGCCGGCTCGGCTGCTGGTGCGTCCCCCTCCCCTGCCACGCCCAGGTGCTCGCCGACCTGGCCGACCACGGCCACTGAGGCCCCGCCCCCGCCGCCCGGAGCGGACCGGCCGGGCGGACCGGCCACGGGCGCCCGCGGTGACCGGCCGCCTGCGAACCGTCCGGACGGGCTTCGATATCCTCCGTCGGACAGCGCAGCACATCGGCTGCCCCGGGGGAAGCGAGTACACCCATGCAGCCGGCACCGTCCGACCCCGCCCGACCGACGGCGTCCGACCAGGGCGGCGGCGCCTGGCAGTGGGACGAGACGGACGACGGGCCGACCGCACCGGCCGACGTGCTGAGCGGCGGCGGCGAGGAGGGCGGCGGCCCCCGGCCGACCCGGCGGCGGTTGCTGGCCGGCGCCGGCCTGCTGGCGGCGGGCGCCGCGGCCTGGGCGTTCGCCCGCTCGGCCGGCGAGCCGGCCCCCGCCCCGCCCCGGCCGCTGCCCACCCGGCTCGTCGGACCGGAGCCGCTCTGGACGTACCGGGGCCGGGAGCCGATGGCGCCCGAGCGGCTGAGCGGGCGCCCCGCCGTCCCGGTCTTCCTCACCCGCGAGGGGCTCCAGGTGCTCGACCCGGCCACCGGCAAGCCCCTGCGGATGCTGACGTTCACCGCCGTCAAAGCGGACTGGCCGAACGGCTTGGACCAGCCGGGCACCCACGTGGTCGCCGGCACCGACCGGGTGTTCACCACCTCGAACGGCCACGTCGACAGCCGTCACCTCACCGATCCGGCGTCGGACTGGAGCCTGCCGCTGCCGGAGTCGGGCAACGGCGCGGTCGCCCTGTTCGGCTGCGCGGGCGACGTCGTGTACGGCGAGGTCCTGCCCCGGCCGTACACCGACGGCGACGAGCTGTTCGCCGTGCACGTCCCGGACCGTCGGGTGCTCTGGACCCGAGCGACCCTCGGCGGCGAACGGCTGCTCACCCCGCTGACCTCGGCCGGCGGCCGCGTCCCGGTCTTCGACAGCTCGGCCGGCGGCGTCCACCTGGCCCTGCTGGAGGCCGCCACCGGCAGGCGGCTCTGGGCGGTGCCCGCCGAAGTGGGCCTGACGTGGGCCGTCGCCGACGCGGAGCACGTCTACGCCCCCGCGGGCCCGGCCGGGCTGCGGGCGCTGCGGCTCGCCGACGGCACCCCGCACTGGTCGGTCACCCCGGGACCGGCCGACGAGTGGCGGCTCCTGCCGCCGGTCACCGACGGCTCGCGGGTCTACCTGTTCCGCGACAACGGTCTGGTCACCGCGCACGCCGTGGCCACCGGCGACCGGCTCTGGGAGCACCGCCTGCCGTTCCGGCTGGACCGCCGCAGCCTCCCGCTGCTCGCCGGGCCGACCCTCTACGTGCCCGGCCCGGCCGCCGCGGGCGTGTGCGCCCTGGACACCGCCACCGGCGAGGAGCGCTGGACGTTCCGCGACTCCGGCCCCGGCGTCGACGTCTGGTCGCTCTCCAACGACCCCACCCGCCTGTACGCCGGCCACGACGACGTCCTGCACGCGCTCCCCCTCGGCTGACCCCGGCCCCTCGGCCCGTCGCGTGCCGGGGGAGGATGGCGGCGTGCAGGTACACCCGATCTCGCCCGACCGGCTCGCCGAGCGCCTCGCCGACCGCATCACCGCCCTGCCCGGCGCCGGCGAACGGTGGCTGCGGGTCGCCGTGGACGGCGCGCCGGCCGCCCTGCCCGGGGCGCTCGCGGACGCGCTGGTGGAGCCGCTGCGGGTGCGCGGCCGCCCGACCCTGCGGGTGTCGGCCGCGGCCTTCCTCCGGCCGGCCTCGGTCCGGCTGGAGTACGGCAAGCAGGACCCGGACGCCTACCACGACCTCTGGCTGGACGACGGCGCCCTGCTGCGCGAGGTGCTGGACCCACTGGAGCCCGGCGGCACCGGCCTCGTCCTGCCGTCCCTGCGCGACCCGGTCACCGACCGCGCGACCCGCGCGCCGTACACCCCTCTCCCGGCCGGTGGGGTTCTGCTGCTGGACGGTGCGCTGCTGCTCGGCCGGTGGCTGCCGCTGGAGCTGACCGTCCACCTGGCGCTCGGCCCGGCCGCGCTGGCCCGCCGCACCCCGCCCGAGGAGCGCTGGACGCTGCCCGCCTTCGCCCGCTACGAGGCCGAGACCGTCCCCGCCGAGGCGGCCGACCTCACCGTCCGGGTCGACGACCCCCGCCACCCGGCCCTGGTCGAGCGCCGCTAACGCTGCGCACCTCGGGTACCGGTCCGCGCTGGCAGTGCGGGCACCAGAACGCCACCCGCTCCTGCGGCGGGGTGCCCTGGGCCGCCGTCCGGACCAGGGCACCGCAGCGTGGGCACGGACGCCCGGCCCGGCCGTACACCCAGTGCCGGCGGCCGGGCCGGGTGTCACCGGTGGTGACGTGCCCGGGACGCAGCCGGTTGGCGTCGAGGAGCTGCCGGGCCCGCTCCACCAACCGTTCGGGGCGCGGCAGTTCACCGACCGCCGTCCACGGGGTGACACCGGCCAGGAAGCAGAGCTCGTTGGCGTAGACATTGCCGATGCCGGCCAGGTTGCGCTGGTCGAGGAGTGCCTCGGCGAGCGGCCGGCCGGGCTCGGCGAGCAGCCGGCGGACGGCCTCGGCCGCGTCCCAGTCGGGGCCGAGCAGATCGGGCCCGAGGTGGCCGACGACGCGCTGTTCGTCGGCGGTGCGCAGCAGCTCGACGACGGGCAGCCGGTAGCCGACCGCCGTACCGTGCTCGGTGCCGAGGACGGCCCGGATCTGCCAGGCGGGCCCGCCGGCCCACCGCTCGCCGGGCTGGTAGACCTCCCAGCGGCCGTCCATCCGCAGATGGGTGTGCAGGGTGAGGCCGCCTTCGAGCCGGGTGAGCAGGTGCTTGCCGCGCGCGGCGACCTCCAGCACCCGCCGGCCGGTGAGGTCGGCGGTGGCGTGCGCGGGGACCCGCAGGTAGGCGGTGGTCAGCACCCGGTCGGCGAGCGCCTCGTGCAGCCGGGCCGCCACGCGGTGGACGGAGTCGCCTTCTGGCATGGTTCCATCCTCTCCCGCGCGGCGGCCGGGCGGCGCGTGTGCGACCGGCTCAGTCCTCCGCGACGACCTCGTCGGCCTGCATGCCCTTCTCGCCCTGCGCCGCGACGAAGGTGACCCGTTGGCCCTCCTGCAGGCTCTTGAAGCCTTCGCCCTGGATCGACCTGAAGTGGACGAAGAGATCGGGCCCGCTCTCGGGGGTGATGAAGCCGTACCCCTTCTCGGCGTTGAACCACTTCACCGTGCCCGACTGGCGCTGCGACATGTCCACTCCCTCGATTCTCGTTCTCCGACCGGGCGACCGGGCGCCCGGGGGTCATTTCCTTCGGCGGCCTTCAGGGCCTGCTCCACCGGCTCTTCGGGGTGCTGCAGTTCGCCGACCGCGGTGGTCCGTCACGCGGCGGTGGGCGGCGCCTGCTGCTCGCGCACCACGACGACCGGGCAGGGGGCGTGCTCGGTGAGGTGGCGGCTGACGGAGCCGAGCAGCGCACCGGAGAACCCGCCGAGGCCCCGGCTGCCGACCACCACCAGCGCGGCGCCGGCGGCGGCCTCCAGCAGGGCCTGCGCGGCGTTCCCGGGCATCACGGCCTCGGTGATCCGGACGCCGGCGTCGTCCCCGACGACCTTGGCGACCGTCTCGGAGAGCGTCCGCCCGGCCAGCTCCTCGGGGTTGAAGCCCTCGGCCGGCGGCACGGCGAGTCCGGACCAGCCGTAGAACGCCGGGTACTCCCAGGCGGCGATCGCCTGGACGCCGCCGCCGACCAGCTTGGCGTAGTCGACCGCCCAGCGCAGCGCCCGCTCCGAGGCGGGCGAGCCGTCCACGCCGACGACGATCCGGGGGTTCGCGCTGTTGGCCATGCCGCTGCTCCTTGCTCGACTACCGCGGCTTCACCTGCCGCTGACCCCCAAACATAGATCGATGCGGACATATGGTCGCCAATTGCCACGCCGGAGGCGTCGAACGCTTTCGAACCCTGTGCGATCCCGGCCCGCTGCCGAGGAAGCAGCGACGCACCGCCGGCTTCACCGACACCAACCCGGAGGGCGCCGACGGACGCCCCCAGGGGCGCCCGCATGGGGGCGGCACTGGTACTGGCGGGTGCGCGGGCCCCATCACCCACGCACCCGCCAGCGCTGTCGGACGACCGGGGCCGTCAGGCCCGGTAGGCGGCCCAGGAGTTGGACATCCTGGCGACCTGGCCGGGGGTGAACTGCGTCATGCAGGAGTCGTAGGTGTAGTCCATGAAGTTGTGGATCGGGTCGACACCGGTGGCCGTGCAGGTGTCGCGGCCCGCCGGGCACTGGTAGGCGGCGCTCTTCTCGGCCGGGGTGTCCGAGACGTAGTCGCCCTGGCCGCCGCAGCCGCCCTGGAAGGTGTGGTAGAGCCCGAGCCAGTGGCCGACCTCGTGGGTGACGGTGTCGCCCTCGTTGTAGTTCGCCGCCGAGCCGCCGGGGAACGAGCTGTCGAGGATGACCACGCCGTCGTCGCTCGGGTTCGACCGGTAGGAGCTGGGGAACGTCGCCCAGCCGAGCAGCGACTGGCCGAGCTTGGCGGTGTAGAGGTTGAGGGCGTTGGCCCCGCCCTTGCGCAGCGAGCTCTTCATCGACCGCTCGGCCGAGGAGCCCGGGGTGATGCCGTTGTACCAGGTCGAGTTGTCGGTGTAGTCGGTGCCGACCAGCTGGAACTGGAACTGGCTGGCGGTGTTGCCCGCGCCCTGGCCGCCGTAGGCGGCGTTGAGGACGGAGATCTGCCGGCTGATGTCCGTCGCGCTGAGCTTGCCCGTCGATCCGGCGTGGACGACGTGCACGTACACCGGGACGGTCGTGGTGGCGGCCAGCGTGCCGGGGGCGAGCAGCGCGTTGCCCTGGGAGGAGTGGGCCAGCTGGGCGACGCGGGCGGCGAGGTCCGCGTCCATGGCCGCGGCCTGGGCCTCGGTGACGGCGTTGGGCTCCTGGCCGCCCGGGCTGCCGGCGGGCTTGCGGGCCCCGGCGTCCTGGCCCTCCCCGCCGACGCACGGGGCGGCGACCGAGTCGGGCGCCTGCGCGGCGGCGGTGGAGAACGCCGAGGGGACGGCGAACTGGGTGAGCCCGAGGGCTGCGACGAGGGCTGCGGCGCTGAGGAATCTGCGGGGGACACGCGAGGGTACGCGGGCAGAACGACGCATCTGCGCTCCTGAGGGGGGAGTTGTGGGGGGCGGCGGAGGGGGCCGCCGAGCCTAGGCTACGCAGGGCCGCGTGTACGCGTCAGGCCGGTTCCGGCCTGAAAGTTCTGACGACATATCGGACATAATCCGGAAGCCCGATCGAGTGACACCGGTCACAGGTGGAACATTTCCGGTGCCGCGCGATCGGGGTGACGCCCCCGAGTTGTCCGAAAGTTGACGCTCCGTCCGTCCGGCGGACCTCGCAAGGCCATCCGGGCGGGTCGGGTGGGCGGCCCCGCACCGCCTCGCCGAGACTACGACGCCACGAAGACGATCTCCCGCACGGCGCGCGCACCGGCCCGGTCGAGTACCACGGCCGACGCACAGCCCGCCGGTGGCTCCCCGGTGCCCGCCAGCCTCCCGCGCAGCCGCCGGGCGGACTCGCGGTGCCGGGCGAAGGCGTAGGCGGAGACGCGCTGCCCCCGGGCGTGCTGGCCGTCCCGGGCCTCGTCCGCACTGGCGTCCAGCAGGACCAGGTGCACCCGCCGCCCCTGCCGCGCGGCCGCCCGGCCCAGCCAGTTCCGCACCCAGGGCAGCGTGCCGCAGTCGTGCACCGCGAGCGGGCCGCCGGCCAGCACGGCGCGGCGCAGCCGCCGGTAGTGCGCGGCCCGCACCAGCGGGCGGTAGACGAAGTAGGGCATCCAGCCGGGCAGCCGGGCCGCGTACTCCTCCCGCACCTGCTGGGAGTCGATCAGCGGGGCACGGATGCACCGGCGCATCAGGGTGCTCTTGCCGCTCCCCGGCAGACCCGAGACGATCAGCAGATCATCGGCCCGGTAGTGCAGCGCCTGGGCCGGCACCCCGGTGGAGCCCGCCCCGCCGCGCACCGGCCCGCCGGGCCCCCGGCGCAGGTCGTGCAGGCCGCGCGGACGCAGCACCGCCGCGACCGGGCGGACCTCGGCGGCGCACGCCGATCTCGGCACGGGCACCTTGGCCCCGGACACCCCGACCTCAACCACCGGCACTCCCCCTGACTCCGCGGCGCCGGCTCCCCGGCCCCCGCCTCCCGAAGGAGCCTTCCCCCTTCAAGAGAGAGTAAAGACTAGTGGTCAGCGCCGGTACGGCCGAGCCCTTTCACGCCGGCACGACGCCTCCCGCACAACGCCCACGCACCGCACCCCCGGAACCACGCATGCGTACCGGCGCGTTCGTACCGGCACGTTCCCACCGGCCCGGGGCCGCCGGGCCGCCTCGGCGACGCGGGTGGACGGCGGCGGCCCGGCGGACGGCGCCGGCCCGGTCGCGAGCCGGGTCAGCCGAGCTGCGGGGCGACCCGGGAGGCGATCAGCTCCAGGTGGTCGAGGTCGTCCAGGTCGAGGATCTGGAGGTAGACGCGCTCGGTGCCCACGGCGGCGTAGCGGCCGATCGCCGCCACCACCTCGTCGGGCGTGCCGGCCAGGCCGTTGGCCTTCAGCTCGTCCACGTCGCGGCCGATCGCGGCGGCCCGGCGGGCCACCTCTGCGTCGTCCCGACCCACGCAGGCGACCAGGGCGTTGGAGTACACCAGGTCGTCGGCCCGGCGGCCGGCCCGCTCGACCGCGGCCCGGACCCGGCCGAACTGGGCGGCGCTCTCCTCCACCGAGACGAACGGCAGGTTGAACTCGTCGGCGAAGCGGGCGGCCAGCGCCGGGGTCCGGGTCGGGCCCTTGCCCCCGACCAGCACCGGGATCCTCTGCTGGGCGGGCTTGGGCAGCGCCGGCGACTCGGTCAGCCGGTAGTACTCGCCGACGAAGTCGAAGGTGTCGCCGACCTTGGTGTTCCAGAGCCCGGTGATGATGGCCAGCTGCTCCTCCAGCCGCCCGAACTTCTCCTTCGGGAAGGGGATGCCGTACGCGGCGTGCTCCTCCTCGTACCAGCCGGCGCCGAGGCCGAACTCGACCCGGCCGCCGCTCATCGCGTCGACCTGGGCGACCTGGATGGCGAGCACGCCGGGCAGCCGGAAGGTGGCGGCGGTCATCAGGGTGCCCAGCCGGATGGTGCTGGTGTCGCGGGCCAGGCCGGCCAGCGTGATCCAGGCGTCGGTGGGGCCGGGCAGGCCGTCCGCGCCGCCCATCCGGAGGTAGTGGTCGGAGCGGAAGAAGGCGCTGAAGGCGCCGAGCTCCTCGGCGGTCCGCGCCACCCGGAGCAGCGTGTCGTAGCTCGCGCCCTGCTGGGGCTCGGTGAAGATTCGAAGATCCATGCGGTCCATTCTGGTACAGACCACCCCGTGCTCACGGGCGATCCGCACTTTCGGCCGGGTGGCGCCGCGGCCGGCGGTGGCGCGCGGCAGCGGGCCGCCGTCGACCGGCGGGGTGGCCAAGGTCTCAGCCGGCGCGGCCGCTCCCCCGGGTCCGCTCGCCTACCGTTGGACGGATGTTCGCCACGCCCGACGAGTCCCACCGGGGCTCCCCCCACCAGCCGGCCGGCTGCCCGCTGCCCGGGATCGTCGCCGCCTTCACGCCGCGGCTGGCCGAGTTCGCCTTCGAGCCCGGCTTCGTCGCCGCGGTCGACCAGCACGTCGCCCAGCTGCGCGAGCTGCTGTACGCGCAGGGGCCGGAGCTGCTGCCCCTGACCGTGGGGCGCGCGGAGCTGTCGGAGTACGCGCAGGGGTTCCTCGACGCGCTCACCGAGATCGGGTGGCGGGAGCCGGTGGGCTACGACTTCGCGGTGCACCGGCTGACCGCGATCTGCTGGCTGGTGCGCGAGCAGGGCCTGCTCCCGGCCTGACGGCGGACCGTACCGTCCGGCCGGAACGATCCTCCCGAGTGGGCCCCGCCGCCGGTCGGGCTGCGCGTACAGTGGCGGTCCAACGAACGGACGGCGGGGCGGGACGGTACAGGGTGAGCGGCGACACGGGGAGCACGGTCCGGACGGGTCGCGAGGGGAACGCGGCCGGGCACCGGGCGCTGGTCTGGCGGGAGCTGCCCGAGCGCCCGGCGGCCGCGGTGCTGGTCCTGCACGGCGGCGAGGAGCACAGCCGCAGCCGGCCCGGCCCGCTCAACCTGCCCGGCCTGCGGATGTACGGCTTCGTCCGTGCCCTGCGCCGGGAGACCGCCGGGGCCGGGGTCGCGATCGGCACGGTCCGCTACCGCCACCGTGGCTGGAACGGCGACCGCGCCGACGCCGCCCGGGACACCCGCGCCGCGCTCGGCGACCTGGCCGAGGAGCTGGGCCACGTGCCGACCCTGCTGGTCGGCCACTCGATGGGCGGGCGGGCGGCGCTGCGCGCGGCGGGCCACCCGAACGTCACCGGCGTGGTCGCGCTGGCACCGTGGTGCCCGGCGCAGGACCCGTGCGAGCAGCTCGCCGGCCGGGACGTCCTGATGCTGCACGGCGACCGCGACCGGGTGACCGGCCCGGCCGACACCCGTGCCTTCGCCGCCCGCAGCCGCTCGGTCGGGGCCCGGATCTGCGGCTACACCGTGGTCGGCAGCGGTCACGCCCTGCTCCAGCGCTCCGCCGACTGGCACCGGGCCACCGCCCGCCTCTGCGCCGGTCTGCTCGGCCTGCGCGACCTCCCCGCCGAGGTCGCCGCCGCGTTCGGCCTGCCCGCCGACACCGCCGAGGCCCTCGACCTCCCGCTCCCCGCCCAGCCGCGCACCGCACCGCCGCGCCGCCGCACGCCGGCCCTGCCGACCGACGCCTGACGCGGCACGGCCCGGCCGGGCGGTCACGCGGCGTCCACCATCGCCCCGGGGGCGGGCACCGCGTGTTCCGCCGCGCGGCTGACGCCCTCCCAGGCGGCCCAGGTGTCCATCCTGCTCCGCGCGATGTCGAACGCCAGGTCGTAGACCATGCTCCCCAGGAGCAGGCGCAGCGGCGGCTCGTCACTGTCGACGAGCTTGAGCAGCGCCTCGGCGGCGAGCTTCGGGTCGCTGTCGATCGAGCCCTCGGCGAACTGCTTCGCCAGCTCGGCCCGGAGCGGGTCGTAGGCCGCCAGGGCGCCGGTGCTGTGCATCGCCGTGTAGAGGTCGGTCCAGTAGCCGCCGGGCTGGACCATGCTCACCTTCACCCCGAAACCGGCCGCCTCCATGGCGAGCGCCTCGCTCAGGCCCTCCAGGGCGAACTTGCTGGCGCTGTAGAGCCCGGTGCTCGGGAAGCCGCCGAGGGCGGCGATGCTGGAGATCTGCACGAGGTGCCCGGAGCCCTGCTCGCGCAGGATGGGCATGACGGCCTGGCTCACCCAGAGCGCCCCGAAGAAGTTGACGTCCAACTGGGCCCGGGCCTCGGCCTCGCCGAACTCCTCGACCATGCCCATCGACAGCATCCCGGCGTTGTTGACGACGACGTCGAGCCGGCCGAAGTGGCCGACGGCCTCGGCGACGGCCGCGAAGACGGCGTCCCGGTCGGTGACGTCCAGCCCGAGGGGCAGCACCCGCCCGGGGTGGGCCGCCGCCAGCCGCTCCAGCGGCCCGGTGCTCCGCGCGGCGACCGCGACCCGGTCGCCCGCGGCCAGTGCCGCGTCCGCGAAGGCGCGTCCGAGGCCACGGCTGGCGCCCGTGATGAACCAGACCCGGTCGGTGGTGCTTCCGGCTGAGGTGCGCATGGGCGGCTCCCGTCGATTAAGACGAGACGTTTCGTCTCGTTCCGATGGCTCCACTATCGCCCCTCCGGACCCACTCGTCAAGACGGAACGTCTCGTCT
Source organism: Kitasatospora sp. NPDC058218 (assembly GCF_042882445.1). Taxonomy (NCBI): domain Bacteria; kingdom Bacillati; phylum Actinomycetota; class Actinomycetes; order Kitasatosporales; family Streptomycetaceae; genus Kitasatospora; species Kitasatospora sp. NPDC058218. Next base: position 17,981 of record NZ_JBHVWC010000101.1, read on the forward strand.
CAGGAGGCTCGTCGCAGACCGCCGCCACCCGACCCCGGGGCGGGTGGACCGCGCACGACCCTTTTTGACGGTTCTCGACCACGGTGATCGCCCCGGCCGGTAGCGTCACTCCTGTCGTCCGAGTCCCACCGGCACCGGGTGCCGCCGGCCATGGCCCAGGGCACCGGGTGCCGCCCGGTGCGACGTGTCAGGGCGGCGCTGCGGGGAGAGCGCGCCTTCGTGTGGACTCCGAGGAGTGAGAACCAGTGTTGACTGCCAGGCACCGCAGCCGCGTCGAAGCCGTACCCGCGCGCGCCGTACCCGCGGGATCCGGACCCGCCGCCGGACGGGCGGCCCGATGATGGCCGCCTCCCCCCGGCACCCGTTCGAGGCCGAAGCGGGCCTCGCCGACTACCTGGAGCGGCACGCCCGCACCTCCCCCGAGAAGACCGCGATCATCCACCCGGACGGCCGCGAGCCGGACGGCGGGATCCGCTACCGCGAGCTCAGCTACGGCGAACTGCAGCGCCGGGTCGAGGAGTTGGCGACCGGCTTCAGTCGGATCGGGATCACCTCGGGCATGCGGACCATCCTGATGCCCAAGCCCGGACCGGATCTGTACATCCTCGTCTTCGCACTGCTGCGGATCGGCGCCGTGCCGGTGGTGGTGGACCCGGGCATGGGCATCAAACGCATGCTCAACTGCTACCGCGCGGTGGGCGCGGAGGCCTTCGTCGGGCCCTCGGTCGCGCACGCCGTCCGGGTGCTCGGCCGCCGCACCTTCGCCACCGTCCGGATCAAGGTGACACTGGGGCGGCGCTGGTTCTGGGGCGGCCACACCCTGGACGGCCTGCTCGGCGGTACCGGATCGGCGCCGGCCGAGCCGGTGACCGGCGACGACCTGATGATGATCGCGTTCACCACCGGCAGCACCGGGGCGGCCAAGGGCGTCGAGAGCGTCCACCGGATGGCCACCGCGACGGCCCGGCAGATGCACGCCGCGCACGGGCGCGACCGCGACGACGTCTCCCTGGTCACCGTCCCGATCTGGGGGCTGTTCGACCTGATCTACGGCTCCACCATGGTCCTGGCGCCGATCGCTCCGGCCAAGGTGGCGCAGGCGGACCCGGAACTGCTGACGGCGGCGCTGACCCGGTTCGGGGTGTCCACCGTGTTCGGCTCCCCCGCGCTGTTCCGCGTCCTCGCCGCATACCTGGAGCGCGAGCGCACCCCGCTGCCCGCCCTGCGCAGCGTGGTGTCCGCCGGAGCGCCCGTCCCGCCGGACCTGGTGGCCTCGCTGCGCCGGGTGCTGGACGAGCGGACCGGGATCCACGTCGCCTACGGCGCCACCGAGGCGATGCCGATCTCCTCGATCGAGTCGGCCGAGATCCTGGGCGAGACGGCGGCCCGCGGCGCGCTCGGCGACGGCACCTGCGTGGGCCGGCCGGTCGACGGGACGGACGTGCGGATCGTGCGGGTCAGCGACGACCCGCTGCCGGACTGGGAGGCCGGCCTCGCGGTCGCGCCCGGGGAGATCGGCGAGATCGTGGTGTCGGGGGACGTGGTCAGCCCGCGCTACCACGCCACCGCGGACGCCAACGCCCAGTACAAGATCCGCGAGCGGCCCGCGGCGGGCCCCGAACGGAGCTGGCACCGCACCGGTGACCTCGGCTACCTGGACGACGCCGGCCGCCTCTGGTTCTGCGGGCGCCGGGCGCAGCGGGTCCGCACCGCCGAGGGCGACCTGCACACCGTCCGGTGCGAGGGGGTCTTCAACGCGCACCCGCTGGTCCGACGCAGCGCGCTGGTCGGCATCGGGGCCGCCGGCGCCCAGCGCCCGGTGGTGTGCGTGGAGACCGAACCCGGCGTCGGCGAGGAGCAGTGGCCGGAGCTCCTGACCGAGCTGCGCCGGCTCGGCGCGGACCAGCCGCTGACGGCGGGGCTGCAGGAGTTCCTGCGGCACCCGGGCTTCCCGGTCGACATCCGGCACAACGCGAAGATCGGGCGCGAGGAACTGGCCGGCTGGGCCGAGCAGCAGACGGCCGCTCACGCCTGAGCTCCCCCGCGCACCCCCGCGGGCCGGTCCGGGCGGGAGCACCGCCCGGACCGGCCTGCGAGGAGCCCTCGGGTCAGCGCGTCAGCCAGAAGGCACGGCGCTGGAAGGCGTAGGTGGGCAGGTCCACGTGCCGACCGCCGGACAGGGCGGTCCGCCAGTCGACGGCCGATCCGCCCACCCACTGCCGGGCGAGCGCCTCCGGTGAGCCGGCCGGCCCGGCCGCCCGCGGCGCGGAGTCCGGGCCGGCCGGGCCGCTCGCGAGCACGTTCTCGGCCGGCACCCCCTCGGCCAGGGCCTTCAGGCCGCCCAGGAAGCCCTCCCGGTCGGCGGCGAGCACCACCGCGCGGTGCTCCAGGCCCGCCCGGCCGGTGGCCAGCGAGAACGCGACGTCCCGGGCGGACAGCTCGGGCCGGGACGCCACGAAGGCGGCGAGGCGCTCCGCCTGGGCGGCCACCGCGGTCGCGCTGCGGCCCGACAGCACCCAGGGCAGCGGACCGCCGGCCCGCTCGGGCACCGAGGTGTCCTCGGGCGTCGGTGCCTGCTCGGGCACCGAGGTGTCCTCGGGATCGGGCTCGGCGACGTGCTCCAGGACGACGTGCGTATTGGTGCCGCTCATGCCGAACGAGGACACCCCGGCCCGCCTGGGCCGACCGGTCCGCGGCCAGGGCTGCGCCTCGGTCAACAGCCTGACCTCCCCGGCCGACCAGTCCACCCGCGGCGACGGCCGGTCGGCGTGCAGCGTCCTGGGCAGCACGCCGTGCTGCATGGCCAGCACCATCTTGATCACTCCGGCCACCCCGGACGCCGACTGGGTGTGCCCGAGGTTGGACTTCAGGGCGCCCAGCCAGAGCGGCCGCTCCGGCGACCGGCCGGCCCCGTACGCGGCCAGCAGTGCGGTGGCCTCGATCGGATCGCCCAGCGCCGTGCCGGTACCGTGCGCCTCGACCGCGTCGACCTGATCGGGCGTCAGCCGCGCGTTCGCCAGGGCCTGGTGGATCACCCTCTGCTGCGCGGCTCCGTTGGGCGCGGTCAGCCCGTTGCTCGCGCCGTCCTGGTTGACGGCCGAGCCGCGGACCAGGGCCAGCACGGGGTGCCCGTGGCGGCGCGCGTCCGACAACCGCTCCAGCAGGACGACGGCCACTCCCTCGGCCATCCCCATGCCGTCCGCCTCGGCCGAGAAGGACTTGCACCGGCCGTCCGTCGACAGCTCGCCCAGGCGGCTCAGCCCGACCAGCTCGGAGGGGTAGGACATCACCGTGACCCCGCCCGCCAGGGCGAGCGAGCAGTCGCCCTGGCGCAGGGCCTGGGCCGCCAGGTGCAGGGCCACCATCGAGGACGAGCACGCCGTGTCGACGGTGACCGCGGGGCCCTCCAGGCCGAGGGTGTAGGAGACCCGGCCGGAGAGGATGCTGATCACGTCGCCGAGGCCCAGGTGTGCCGTCAGCTCGTCGGTGACCTCGGCCTGGGCGCCGTACCCCTGGTAGCGGGACCCGATGTAGACGCCCGTCCGGCTGCCGCGCAGGGTGTGCGGGTCGATGCCGGCGCGCTCGACGGCCTCCCAGGAGGCCTCCAGCAGCAGCCGCTGCTGCGGGTCCATCGCCAGCGCCTCGCTCGGGCCGATGTCGAAGAACCCGGGGTCGAACTCGGCGGCGTCGTGGAGGAAGCCGCCCTCCCGCGTGCAGGTGGTGTCCGGGCGGCCCGGCTCCGGGTGGTAGAGGCCCGCGAGGTCCCAGCCGCGCCCGGTGGGCAGGCCGGAGACGGCGTCCGTGCCGGCGTCGAGCAGCCGCCACAGCTCCTCGGGCGTCCGGATGCCGCCCGGCAGGCGGCAGCTCATCGCCACGATCGCGACGGGGTCGTCGTCGGTGCCGGTCCCGCTGCCGGTGCCCGCCGCCGGCTGCTCGGCCGCCCGGGGCGACTCCCCGAGGATCTCGGTCCGGAGCCGGCCGGCGAGCGCGAGGACCGTCGGGTGGTCGAAGACCACGGTGGTCGGCAGCCGCAGGCCGGTCGCGGCGTTCAGGCGGTTGCGCAGATCGACCGAGGCCAGCGACTCGAAGCCGAGTTCGCGGAAGGGCCGCCCGGTCGCGACCGTCTCGTGCGAGGCGTGGCCGAGCACCGCCGCCACCGTCCCGGTGACCAGCTCCAGCAGCTCCCGGTCGGCCTCCGCCACCGGGCGGCCCGCCAGGCGGCGGCGCCACCGGGAGAGCACGTCCGCCGCCTGCTCCTGCTCCTGCCGCTCGGCCGGCCGGCCTCGGCGGGCCTCGGGAATCGCGTCGAGCAGCGGTCGCGGCCGGGCCGAGGCGAAGGTCGGGACGAAGCGGTCCCAGGCCACGTCGACCAGGGCGACGAAGGTCTCGTCGCGGTCCAGGACCTGCTGGAGGGCGGCGACGGCCGGTTCGGGGTCCATCAGGGGCAGGCCCTGGCGGAACAACCGGCTCTCGGCGGCCTTGGAGGGGCCCTCGGCGCCCCAGCGGTCCGGCGTGTTCCACAGCCCCCAGGCCACCGAGGTGGCCCGCAGCCCGCGGGCCCGGCGCTGCTGCGCGAGGGCATCCAGGTAGGCGTTGGCCGCCGCGTAGGCACCGTGGTCGCCGCTGCCCCAGACGCCGGCGACGGACGAGAAGAGCACGAAGGCGTCCAGCTCGTCCCGGTCGAAGATCTCGTCGAGGTGGCGGGCGCCGTCCGCCTTGGCGGCGACCACCTCCGCGAACTCGGCCGGGGTGGTGGCGTCCAGCGAGCTCAGCCGGATGAAGGCGGCGGCGTGCACGACGGCCCGCACCGGGGTGCCGTCCGCCGCCAGCCGGTCGACCAGCGCGGCGAGTGCGGACCGGTCGGCGACATCGCAGGCGGCGACCGTCAACCTCGTGCCACCGGCGGCGAGTTCGGCCCGGAGCGCGGCCGTCGCCGGACCGGTGGCACCGGAGCGGCTGGTGAGCACCAGGTGCTCGGCCCCACCGCGGGCCAGCCAGCGGGCGAGGTAGGGCCCCACCGCCCCGGTGGCGCCGGTGAGCAGCACGGTGCCGCGCGGCCGCCAGCCGGCGGGCGCGCCCTGATCGGGGGCGCCGTCGGGGGCTGTGCCGGGGGCGGCCGCGCGGATCAGACGGCGCGCGTACAGGCCGCCGGACCGGACGGCCACCTCGGCCTCGTCGGCGATCCCGGCGAGCACGCCGCACAACCGGGCGCCCGCCCGCGCGTCCGGCCGCTCGGGCAGGTCGACCAGGCCGCCCCAGCGGTCGGGGTGCTCCAGGGCGACCGTCCGGCCCAGACCCCAGAGGGCGGCCTGGCCGGGGGCGTCGAGCGGGTCGGCGGCGCCGACCGAGACCGCGCCGCGCGTCGCGCACCAGAGCGGGGCCGCGAGGCCCGCGTCGCCGAGGGCCTGCACCAGGGTGAGGGTGAGCACCAGACCCACCGACAGCGCGGGGTGCTCGGGATGCGGCTGCCCGGCCGGCGCCAGCAGGGACAGCACGCCCGCGAACGGCTCGTCCCCGGTGGCGAGTTCACGCAACCGCCCGGCCAGTCGGGCCCGGTCGCCGGCCGGGTCGAGCTCGATCCGCAGCACCCGGGCGCCGTGCTCGGCGAGGGCCCGCTCGGCCCCGGCGATCCAGGGGTCGCCGGTGTGGCCGGCGGGAGTCGCCACCAGCCACCTGCCGGTCAGGGCCGGCGCGGACGGCTCGCGCAGCGGCTGCCAGTCGACCACGTACCGCCAGCCGTCCACGACGGACTGCGTCCGCTGCCGCTGCCGCCAGGCGGCGAGCACCGGCAGGGCCGGTGCCAGGGCGTCGACGGCCGCTCCCCCGTCCGGGCCGGCGCCCAGCGCGCGGGCCAGCGCCTCGATGTCGCCCTGCTCGACGGCGGCCCAGAACGGCTGGTCCGCGAGGGGCCGGCCGTCGGTGTCCGGCTCGTCCTCCGGGTCCGCGTCGAGCCAGAAGCGGCGGCGCTGGAAGGCGTAGGTGGGCAGCTCGACCGGGCGGCCGCCGGCGGTGGCGGTGCTCCAGTCGACCGGCAGACCGGCCGCCCAGAGCCCGGCCACCGACTCCGACAGCCGCGCCGCACCGCCGTCGTCACGGCGCAGCGTGCCCGTCACGGTGGCGGTGGTGCCGGTGGTCTCGACGGTGTCCTCGATGCCGGCCGCCAGCACCGGATGCGGGCTGACCTCGACGAAGACCCGGTGGTCGTCGTCGAGCAGCGCCCTGGTGGCGGCCTCGAACTCCACCGCCTGCCGCAGATTGGCGTACCAGTAGGCGGCGTCGAGCTCCTCCCCCGCCATCGGCCGCCCGGTCACCGAGGAGTAGAACGGGATCGCGGCCGGTCCCGGCACCACCGGCGCCAGGACCTCGACCAGCTCGTCGCGAACGAGTTCGATCTGCGGCCCGTGCGAGGCGACGCCGGCCTGAACCCGGCGGACGCGAACGCCGTCCGCCTCGCAGGCCGCCACGAACGCGCCCAGCGCGTCGAGATCGCCCGACACCACCACGCTGCCCGGTCCGTTCACCGCCGCCACCGAGAGCCGGCCCTCCCAGCCCCGCAGCCGCTCGCGCACCTGCTCCACCGGCAGGAACACCGGAGCCAGACCACCCCGGCCGACCAGTCCGGCCAGGGCCCGGCTGCGCAGCGCGGCCAGCCGCGCCGCGTCCGCCAGCGTCAGCACACCGGCCACGCAGGCCGCCGCCACCTCACCCTGGGAATGCCCCACCACGGCCGACGGCTCGACCCCGTAGGACCGCCAGACCGCCGCCAGCGACACCATCACCGAGAACAGCACCGGCTGCACCACGTCGATGCGCTCCAGCGACGGCGCCCCGGGCGCGCCCCGCACGACGTCGAAGAGGTCCCAGTCGACGAAGGGCTTCAACGCCTCCGCGCACTCGGCCATCCGGGCGGCGAAGACCTCCGACTCCGCCAGCAGCTCGACACCCATCCCGAGCCACTGCGAGCCCTG
>NZ_JBHVWC010000102.1:0-24851 GCF_042882445.1 Kitasatospora sp. NPDC058218
ACCCCGCGGCCGGGGCGGGGGGTTGGGCGGGCGCGCCCGCCGCCGCCCGGTGGTCGGTTCCCCGGGCGGCGGCGGGCGGCGGTTCACCCGGCGGTGCGGGCGGCGGTGCGGCGTCGGTTCAGACGTCGGTGATCCGCAGGCCCGCGTGGGCCTTGTAGCGGCGGTTGACCGAGATCAGGTTGGCGACCAGCGACTCCACCTGGTGGGCGTTGCGCAGCCGGCCGGCGAAGATGCCGCGCATCCCCGGGATCCGGGCCGCCAGCGCCTGGACGAGGTCGGTGGCGGCCCGCTCGTCGCCGAGCACCATCACGTCGGTGTCGATCCGCTCGACCGACTCGTCCTGGAGCAGCACCGCCGAGAGGTGGTGGAAGGCGGCGGTGACCCGGGAGTCCGGCAGCAGCGCGGCGGCCTGCTGGGCGGCACTGCCCTCCTCCGGCACCAGCGCGTAGGCGCCCTGCTTGTCGAAGCCGAGCGGGTTGACGCAGTCCACCACGATCTTTCCGGCCAGCTCCTCGCGGAGGGCGGAGAGGGTGGCGGCGTGCCCGCCCCAGGGCACCGCGACGATCACGATGTCGCTCTCGCGCGCGGTGGTCGCGTTGTCGGCGCCGCGCACGCCGAGGCCGAGTTCGGCCGCCGAGGCCTCGGCGCGCGCCGCGTCGCGCGAGCCGATGATCACCTGCTGGCCGGCCTTGGCCAGCCGGTGGGCGAGCCCCCGCCCCTGGTCGCCGGTGCCGCCGAGGACACCGACCACCAGCTGCGAGACGTCCGGCAGCTCGTGGGCCGGGTTTGTCGCTGAATCGAGGGAAGTCATGGGCCGATCCTGCCAAACGCCCGGCCCCCCGCGACATTCTGTGCCGTATGGACGCGGTGAGAGTTTCGGCACTCCGGGCGCAGCTGACCGGCACGGACTGGCTGGAGGCGGTCGGCGGCTTCGCGGGCTCGCTGCGGCACGCGGTCTCCCGGCGCGGGGCCTGCGAGCTGCTGCTGGTCGGCACGGAGGAGTACGAGCCCTGGCACCTGGCCGCCCATCTGGACGACGAGGCGGCCTGGTCCGACGTCCCCAGGCTGGCGCCGACCCTGCTGCGGCACCGGGTGCCCGCGCGGGCGCCGGCCCATCTGGCGCACGACCTGCGGCGGCTGAGCGAGGCCGGGCGCAGGGCGACGGTGCTGGTGGTCGCCCCGACGGCGGCCGGGGCGCCGCTGCTCGAACGGGTCCACGACGCCCGGCGCGGCGGGGCGACGGTGCTCGCCGTCGACGGCCCCGCCGAGCAGGGCGAACTGGCGGGTCTCGCGCACGAGCGGCTGGCGGTCGGCACCGCCGAGGAGGAGCCGTTCGACCTCGCGCAGCACCTGGTCAGCGCCGCCGCCGGGCAGGCACCGGCCCGGCGGGGCCCGCTCGACCGGCTGGCGGCGCTCGCCGGGCGGCTCACCGCGGGGCCGGGGCTCAGCCGCTGGTAGGCGGGGACCGGCGGACCTGGCGGCGGACGGGGCGGCGGCCGGGTCCGGTGCCACCTTCGAAGAAAGTAAGTGACACAGTACGAGTTCACCTATTACCCTGGTCTCCGTTGACGTCCGGCGAACGGAGGGGTGGCCATGCTGGAGACCACGGCGGAGAACGTCGTACGGAGCTGGGTGGACGGGTGGGTCGTGTCGCGGTCGGCGGCGCCGCCGATCGTGGAGCCCTGGGGGTACACCGTCGACGTCGGCGTCACCGACCACGTGACCCGGCACGTCCTGGACGCCACGGGGGGCGCCGTACGGGAGGCCGACGTCCGCAAGGCCGTCGACGCGACGCGCGCCCCGGGGACGTGGCTCAAGATCTTCGCGGAGCCGGCGGTCATCACCCCCTGGCTCGGGCCCCACTGGTGGGTCGACGACGAGCCGGGCTATCTGATGACCGTCCCGCTCGCCCCCGCCCACGGACTCACCGCCCCCGAGGGCTACCGGCTGCGCACCTGGTCCCGCGGCGACCTCGTCCGCGCCCTGGTCACCGCCGAGGACGGCTCACTGGCGGCCCGCGGCCAGATCGCCACGACCGGCGCGACCGCCGTCGCCGACCAGATCGAGACCGCCGCCGAACACCGCCGCAGGGGCCTCGGCTCGCTGGTCATGCGGACGCTGACGGGCGCGGCGCACGACCGGGGGGCCCAGACCGGCGTACTGGCCGGGACGCCGGACGGCCACGCGCTGTACACCGCGCTGGGCTGGCGGGTGGTAGCGCCGCTGACCAGCGCCAAGTACCTCGGCCCGCAGGGCGGCTGACGCCGCACCACCCGCCCGTCCCGGCCCAGCCGCCACCGGCGGGGCCGGGAGCGGGGTCAGCTCCCGCCGCCCTCCGTCGGCCGGTCGTCCCAGCGCGCGTCGTCGCTCTTCCACTCCCGGTTGCGCTCCTCGGCGGTCTCCAGCGCGTGGGTGGCCTCCTCGCGGGTGGCGTAGGGGCCGAGGCGGTCCTTGGCGGGGCACTCCGGCCCCTCCTCCACCTTGGCGTGCTTGATGCAGTAGAACCACTCGCCCGGCAATCCGGTCGGCTTGCGGTGGAATCCCAGGGGCATGGCGGTCACTCCCGTTCGACGGACCTGTCGTACCGATCATGGCTCGCGGCCGCCCGTCCTGCACACCCCCGGGTGGCCGGGGACCGGCGGATAGACTCGCGACCATGGCTCTCGTACCCGGCATCCAGTCCCCCACCCGCAAGGTCCCGGCGCACATCGCACGCCCCGAGTACGTCGGACGGCCCGCGCCGACGCCGTACACCGGGCCCGAGGTGCAGACCGCCGAGACCATCGAGAAGATGCGGATCGCGAGCCGGATCGCCGCCCGGGCGATGGAGGAGGCCGCCAAGCTGATCGCGCCGGGCGTCACCACCGACGCGCTGGACGCCGTCGCCCACACCTACATGTGCGACCACGACGCCTACCCGTCCGACCTCGGCTACCGGGGCTTCCCCAAGTCGATCTGCACCTCGATCAACGAGGTGATCTGCCACGGCATCCCGGACTCGACCGTGTTGCAGGACGGCGACATCGTCAACATCGACGCCACCGCGTACATCCACGGGGTGCACGGCGACCTCAACGCCACCTACCTCTGCGGCGACGTGGACGAGGAGTCCCGACTGCTGGTCGAGCGCACCCGGGAGTCGCTCGCCCGGGCGATCAAGGCCGTCAAGCCGGGGCGGCAGATCAATGTGATCGGCCGGGTGATCGAGTCCTACGCGAAGCGCTTCGACTACGGCGTGGTGCGGGACTTCACCGGGCACGGCATCAACACGTCGTTCCACTCCGGGCTGATCATCCCGCACTACGACAGCGAGCGGGCCACCGAGGTGATCAAGCCGGGGATGACCTTCACCATCGAACCGATGCTGACCCTGGGCACCTACGACTACGAGATCTGGGCCGACGGCTGGACGGTCGTCACCAAGGACCGCAAGCGCACCGCCCAGTTCGAGCACACGCTGGTCGTCACCGCCGACGGCGCGGAGGTCCTGACCCTGCCGTAGCCCGCCGGTCCGGTGGGCGTGACGGAGGCTGTGCGGTCGGCGGGACCGGCCGGACAGGGCCTAACCGATCAGCCACTGCTCCTCGGCGACCGCGCCCACCTCGGTACAGGCGTCGGTGAGCACGTCCAGGACGCGCAGCGGATCCGGCAGGGGCTGCTCGGGCCCGCGCAGCCAGCTGACGTGCGAGCCGTCCGGCAGCGCGGCCGGGGGCAGCAGCGTGTACGAGCCTCGGCAGTGCCAACGCAGGCCGGGGTGCTCGGACATGGTGTCCGGCGTGGAGTCCAGCGCGCTCGGCCACCACTCGTCCTCGTCCACCGGGGTGCCCCTGGTGGCGGTGAAGAAGAGGTAGCGGTCCTCGCCGACGGCGGCCACCGGACCCTCGACGCCCAGCGCCGTGAGGCGGTCGAGCGCCAGCCGGCCGGCCTCGGCCGGTACGTCCAGGACGTCATGGGCGCGGCCGGTGGCGGTGATGAAGTTGGCCAGAGGGTCCCGCGAGAGCCAGCGGGCCACCTGCTCCGGCTCGGTGGTCGCCTGGGTCTGCCAGGCGAAGGAGACCGGGTGCTGCGCGGGGGCCGGACAGGCCACCCGGTCACAGGAACAGCGGTAGCCGGCCGGGTGGGCGGCGGGTGCCAGCGGGAAACCGGCGCGCACGGCGCCGAGCAGCTGATCCAGTCTGGCGGCGGGGCTGTCCGCCTCGGCCGACCGGGCCCGCTGACGATCACGCTTCTGCCACCAGGTCGTCCACCTGCTGCCGGCTTCCATCGGGCCCCTTCCGCGCATTGCCGTGCCTGGTGTGACACAGCATTCGACGTACCACTCCGACGCAACGCACAGCGCCCCCCGCTGCTTCCCGGGACGGTGCTCGGCCCTGCTGTCCTCGCCCTGCCGGCCGGAGCCGGGGTTGCCGGACGACCGACGCCCGGGTCACGGCACGGAGTCGCGGCAGTACAGAGACTGCGGCTCGGCGGCCCGGCGGACACACCGCTGTGCGCCTCACCCGGCCCGTACGGGGCCCGCTGACCCGGGTGAACCCCGAGGGCGTAACAGGAAGGATAAGGGTGCGCCGGGCCTCCGGATGACCGGGGGCGGTGCCTCTCCGGTCACACTCCCGGCACCCGACCCTCACAGCCCCTCCCCCACGCCGCCTCCGTACGCGCCCTCACCTGCACCGCGCGCGCCCCGGAGCGGCCACCGGCCACGGGCGGCCGCCGGCCGTTCCCGGCGAAGTGAGACCCTGGTGGGGTGAAGAGCGCGGACACCGAATTCGTCGGCGGCCCCCTGGACGGCCGGATCCTCCCGATCCCGTTGGGGCCGATGTACGGCGTGCCCAAGACCTACAAGGTGCCGGTCCCCGCGCACGGGGAGACTCCCGCGCGCACACTGGTGTACGTCCGGGCCAAGCAGCAGCGGGGCGCCCGCTGGTTCTGGCGCTACGAGTACGACGAGACGGCCACCGCCCGCGCCTCCGGGTGACGGCCGCTCCCCTCGGGAGGACGGCGATGGCGAAGACCGTGCGACACCGCTCCAGGAGCCGGCCGCAGGCCGTGACCCAGCACAACCGGCAGGTCGCGGCGGTCACCGCCGCGCTGCTGGTGGTCGTCAGCCTCTACAGCGCGGTGCTCGGCCCGAACGGCTGGCTCTGGCTCGGCTGGACGGTGCTGCTGCTCGCCTGCGTGGCGCTGTTCGCCGTCCGCGGCTGAGCGGCGGCACCGTCCGCCGCGCCCCCGGCCTCTCGGGCCGGCCCCCTCGGGCGGTCAGGCGTCGGGCGGTCAGGCATCCTCGGCGAGGATCAGGTAGAGCTTCTTGCGGGCCTCGTTGAGCACCGCCAGGCCCTTGGCGCGCTGCGCCTCCGTCCCCGTCGCCATCACCTGCCGGATCGCCTGGTCGACCGCGCCGAGCGCCTGGCCGACCTCCTGGACGGCCTCCCAGTCGACCTCCCGGCCGGCCTCCGCCCACGGCTCCGCGGGCCCGGCCTCGGCCTCGACCCGGCCCGCCTCGGTGAGCGAGACCAGCCGCTTGCCGCCCACCTCCTCGGCGGTGATCAGGCCCTCCTCCTCCAGCAGCTGGAGGTTGGGGTAGATCGAGCCCGGGCTCGGCCGCCAGGCCCCGCCCGTCCGCTCGGTGATCTCCGCGATCATCTCGTAGCCGTGCATCGGCCGTTCCTTCAGCAGGGCGAGCAGCGAGGCCCGCACGTCGCCGCGCCGGGCCCGCCCGCCGCGCCGGCCGCGCGGGCCGTGCCCGCGACCGCCGTGCCCGCCGAACCCGTGGCCGAACGGCCCGCCGGGCGGGCGCCCGGGGCCGCCGAACGGCGGTCCGAAGGCGCCGAACGCCCCACGGCCCTCGAACCCCTCCCCGGGGAACTCCCCGGACTCCGGGCCCCGTCCGCGACGCCGACCGCCGCGCGGGCCCCCTTCACCGAATCGCGTTCCGGAGCGCATCGCGCTCACCTCCTGGTGGGACGGACAGTGCTTACGTCACTGTCTCAATAGCTCGACGATATATCGGTGACTGTCGCTCGTCAATCGTTTCCGACTGCTCCGCACTGTCCTGTGACACCGAACCCTGGCCGATTGCCACTGAAGGTTGACCAACACGGTTTCGTGCCAGTGAAGGTTGACCGCTCCGTGGTTGTGTCAGCGATGGTTGACCAGCCGAGGGGCCTCGGTCCCAGGGGCGCAGAGTTCTATGTGCCAGCGGCCCCTGTGGCCGCAGGCTCGGAGACCCGTCTCGGCGAAGGTCGGTGCTGGTCCGGTCCCTAGGAGCCCGATCACTCAGCTCGGACCCGATGCAACGTGCCACCGCCGGTCAGCCCATGATTGGCGCCATGGAGAACGCCGTCGAAAAGATCAAGGTCTGGTTCCGGTTCGTCCCCCGCGAGGGCTGGTTCCCTCAGGACATCGAGGGCCTGTGGGCGACAAGACTCAGTGCTGACACGGCCGCGATTGAGAACGTCCCATTCCTCCAGGACGGTGTGGCCGAGGGGGACGTTGTTCAGTTCCAGACCGACTCAGACGGGCTGCACTGGGCTGTCGGGCGGGTCAGTTCAGCCGGCAACTGCACGGTTCGCGTCGTTCCCGTCCCCTCTGGGCCGCTGGGACGCAGCCCTCAGGCGGTGCATCAACGCCTGGCTGTCTTCCACCTCGGCGGTGAAGTCATGAGCAAGGACTTCCCTATGGTCGCCTTCAACGTGCCGGCCGGCGCGGACTTCGCCGGGATCAAGGCACTGCTGAATCAAGGACAAGACGAGGGCTGGTGGCACTACGAGGTTGGCTGCGGGACCGACGAGTGGCGGAGCGCCTGACTCCAAGTCGTCGCGTTCGTCCTCACTGTCACGGGACAACTACCCTGACAGCGCCTTCAGTCGTGACCTGTTGTTGGCACTGCAGTGAACACCAGCGGCGAACTCGTCCAGAGGGACCGCGGTCAAATAGCCTCTGGCAGTGCTCACACGTCAGCGGGCCGTAATCGGCGGGGTCAAGCCCGCGCTGGGCCCGCTTGCTGCAGCGGCCGGAGCACCATTTGCGGACGGATCCTCTGGGGTGCGTAGATGACGGAATCGGCCTTCCGCAGAAGCCGCAGGCGGTCATGGGCAGGGGAGGCTGCTCGCGTTGGGCGAGCTGGTGCCAACGTCGGGCTTCATTGCTGCATGATGCCGAGCAAGTCTCCCATGTTGTATTCGAGAACTCCGCGATCGGGTTCTCGCAGACGATGCAGGCACGCGATCGTTCGCCGGGCTGTGGCCCGACGTGGCCGGCTTGCGTGTTGTCGGTTTGGCCATACCAGCGTGCGAGGTAGGCAGCACGGCGGCAGGCCGATGAACAGAACCGCTGCCTCTGTCCGAGGCGAAGGACCATGGGCTGCTGGCAGACCCGGCAAGCAACCGTCGTGAGGGTGCGGCGATGGGACCAACTCCGGCATCGGCTTGAGCAGAGAAAGGGAGGTCTGCCGAAGGGGGCCTTTGGCGGGATGCTCGTGCCGCACTCCTTGCATTTCGCGGTGTCCAGGATCTTTCGCAACAGCTGCGGGTCGCGGCCGGAAACTGCGGCTAGTCGGTTCCAGGACAGTGGGCCGGGGCCCCACGGTGGCTCGACGAGGAATTTCCGCAGATAGGAGGGTGGGAGATGGTTGGCTTGGGCGAGTCGGGCGATGAACGACCGCCCGCCCTCACCCGCGATTGGGCGGATTTGGAAGGGGAGCTTCGCGATCCCTTCCCCTTCCCAGGCGGGGCGAGTCATCCTGCTCCATCCTGTGCCTGAGTGCTCTTGGGGCGCTTTCGGCGGGAGGCTATATCCAGGTCGACGGCCAGCAGACCCTGCTTCGTGATCTTCTCAGTCCCGCTGAGGATGGCGTCAACGGCGGCTCCTCGGACCTGGTGGGAGAGGGTGCCGATCATGCCTCCAGTTCGGGTGTGGAGAAAGCGGTTCAGCCGGCTGAGTGTGCCGGGCTTGTGCTGATGCAGCAGCAGGTTGGCTTCCATCTGGGCCACGAGGGCCTTCCATTCCGCGTTGTAGGGGAACGGGTGGGTGGCGACCGAGGTGAAGCGGGCGGCGATCTGGTCGCCTCGGGTCCCGGTCAGGAGGCTGCTGTCCTCAATGTCGATACCCGCGTAAGCGAAGGTCGCCGGGATTCGCTCGGAGAAGTACTTGAGCGTGTCTGAGGCTTCGGCCCCAGTTCGGGTATGAAGGGAGATGTTGTGGATCTCATCCACCAGAACCAGCCCCGTGCGGGCTTTGGTGCAGACGCCGACCACTGCCTCGGTGAGGTCGGTGATGTTCGAGCTTCTCCGGACCGGCAGCCCGAGAAAGCGGGCGAACTCGGCTGCGATCATTCGGGGTGTCGCGGCTGGTGGGACGGTGATGTAGAGGACCGGTATGCGTTCGTCCTGCCCGGGGTGCCGACGGCGATCCTGAAGTTCGTGGGCCAGGCCGAGCTGGGCCAGCGCGATGGTCTTGCCAGTGTTGGCCCGTCCCGTGACGATCAATCCGCGACGGGCGCTGATCGCCCCTCGGTTGAGGATGATCAGGCGGCGTCCGCATGTGACGGTGTGCCGGACGGTGGAGGTGGCGACCACTTGCAGGCGGGCGTGGTGGTCGAGGCGGTCATCGTCGTAGGTGTACTTGTCTTCTTTGTTCAGGGCGTCGTACTCGTCCTGTGGCAGCGTGACCATCGGCTCGGCGACCGCCGAGGAGACAAACTCGCGCCAGCCAGGCAGGGTGGTCAGTTGCCGCCCGAAGCCGTCGTCCGGACTGTCGGCAGGACTCGTGATCACGGGCGCTTCCAGGGGTCCTCGAGCGGGTCGAAGAGTCCCAGCGGGATCACTTCGGCCAGCGTCTCCTCATCCTCTTCCGGCTCTTCCGGAGAGGGTTCGTGCTGTGACGTCGGCAAGGGCGGTGCCACGGAAGCCGCTGGGGCGGTGGCCTTGGTCCGGGCCGCGACGCGGTGGTCACCCTTGGCGGGCTTGGTCCTCCTGCTCTTCTTGGCGGCCGGCTGGTCGGGGCCAGCGTGGGCGCGGGTCAGCAGGGCCGCGACGGCATCGGCGAGTTCTTCCTCGGTGGCCTTGGGCAACTGGTGGCTGACGTGGTCCCAGGCCAGGTCACCGAACGGGACCGGGGCCCGGTTCAAGTACTTCCAGGTCGCCTGAACCCAGCCGCCGCCTGCGCGGTGGTCGCGGACCCAGACCTGGGAGACGTCGTAGGGGTCGCGGTGGACCTCCCAGAGCCCGCGTTTGGCGGTGACGCCGGAGTCGTATCGGCGCATCGGGCCGAGCTCGGGGCTGTCGTAGGTGCGGTTGTTGATCCGGATGCCGTAAGTGTTGACGGCTCGCCAGGCCGCCGGCAGCAGCTCGATGTAGTCCTGGCCACTGAGGGCGACCGGGACGTAGCCGCAGGCCTCGACCAGGGCGGCGTACTTCTGGTTCGGGGTGAACAGCCGACCTGGGTGGTCGGGGTCTCGAAGTCCTTCGTGGGGGCGGTTCTGCCACTGGGCGATGATCCACTCGTCGAGCAGGTCCTGGAGCTCCGGCAGCGACCACAGGTTCTCCTGCTCGGGGTGCCGTCCGCGGCGGTCGGTGTTGCGGCCGGTGTGGCCCGGCAAGAACTGGGCGAACATCGTGGCGACCGAGCCCAGCATCTTCTCAATGTGGCCCTTCTCGAAGGGCGAGCCCTTGTGGGTGGGCTGGAAGTCGATCTCAAGAAAGCGGCAGGAGGCTCGGAAGTTGCGGGAGATGAACACCTTGCCGTGGTCGCAGACGATCATCTCCGGGACGATGACCGGCTTGGCAGCGGCGTACTCAAGGCGCTCGTCCAACGTCAGCAGACGGCGGTGCGGCAGCACGGACCGGGACATCTTGAGCACGTCGACCCAGCCCGGCCGCATCAGCTCCGGGGTGACCGTGCGCGCCAGCAGCACACTCGCGTCGACCGACTTCGTCGAGGGCCGCAGCACCGCCGCCGACAGCGTCCGGGACGCGACGTCGATCATGCCGGTCAGCTCGACCTTGCCGACAATCCCATTGTCGAGGCGGACCATGACGTCCAGCGGCGTCGAGTCGATCTGCATCACCTCGCCTGGCGCGGACACCGTCAGCTCACCAAACGGAGCCGCCGCCCCGTGAGCCCGGGACCGGCGCGTGACCGCCGAGCCGGTCGCATGGGTTCCCGCGGTCAGCTTCGCGACCAGCCGGTAGAGCGTTCGCCGCGACGGCAGTTCGACCGGTTCCCCGCCGCGTTCCCGCAGGATCTCACCGGTCCGCCAGATCAGGTAGGCCCCGTTGCGGGTAGAGGTGTCAACCCCCTCCTTGATCGCCTGCCGCATCGCGTCGACGACCGGCTCGGGCACCGAGCCGAACTCCCTGCGCTTGCGGACCGGGCGGTGATCGGCCAGTCCGATCAGACCGTCCTCCTGGTAGCGGCGTCGCCGCAGCCCGACCGTACTTGGCTTGACCTCGTGGCCCAGGGCCGTGAGCTCGGCCGCCTTGACCCGCTGGCGCGAGGTCACGGAGGAACCCAAGCCGTAGCCGGGCCGCGGAGCCGTGCCCGGCTCGGCGTCCGGCGGCAGCCCGTGCAGGACCTCGAGGATGTGCTTCTCCCACCAAAGCGCCTGCTTGACCGCGTCAGGCGGGAACGTCTCCAGCAGCCCGGTCGGGGGCATCGGCATGCGTTCGGGCTGGAACAGGACCTCGAAGTCCGCCGCCTCGAACAAGTCGATCAGTGCGACCACCCGGTGCGGCGCCCTGTCGTCTTCCAGCACCGCCGCCTGGGCGGTGACCTCGAGGACCCCCCTTACCTGGCCGTCGAACCGGACCCTCTGGCCAACGGCCAGGGCCGGTGGCCGCTTCAACCTGCTCATCGACTTTCCTCCGTCCAGACGAGACTGTCGGCCTCCATCAGGCCGCCCATCAGGTCCGTTTTCAGAGCACCGGACCAGAGCAGGTGGAACAGCACCGGCAGAACCTGCAGCCGGTCCCCGACCAGTTCGGCCCCTTCCCAGAGCGCCATCGGCTCACGGAAGACCTCCAGAAGCCGGGCGGCCACCGTGGCCGGCCGGCCGCAGCGAGCCCGCCGGTAGCGGGCCAGCCAGCGGATGTTCGCCATGAACACCGGCGTAGGTCGCCCAGCCCACTCGAATTCCCAGCCCACCGATCGGCAGGCTTGCTTGGCCGCAGCGAACGCCTCCTGCGTCTCCTCGTCCAGATCGTCCTCAGCGCGGACGTCAACGACGCGGGCTCGCCCGTCAGCCAGCCGAACGAAGTAATCCGGAGCGTGACGACGTCGCCGGGTTCCGTCGTGCCAGTGCAGCCAGAACGGCTGCGAGGCTATGGCTGTGACCTGCGGATCTCGGTCGAGCAGGACCAGCCGATCCCGCTCCAGCCACGATTCGTAGCCCACGTGATCCCGCTCGGTGACCGAGTAGTACCAGCCCGCGAAGCCCTGGCCGCCCTTGCGCCAGCTGAAATCGCGAACGGGCTCCGCCATCTCGAACCGTACGTCCCAACTCGCACCCAACGGCTTGCGTCGGCGGACTCCACCAACGGAAAAGGCCAGTTCAAAGGCTGTGAGCGCATCATCGACGAGCGCACGTACCGGTTCCCCCACCGCATCCTCACTTGACGGCGTAGCTACAAGTCAAGGTTCGGTGGCACAAACTAGCGTTGATCAACCTTCGCTGACAACACATCAGGGTTCGTTGTCACAGGACACGCACGTCGGCCGGCCGGCGCCGACCGGGCGGGTGCCCGGCCCGGCACACCGGCCGACGGGCGAGCCCGGCACCGGTCGCGGACGGCCCGCCGGCGGTGAACCCGGGCCGCCACGAGGGCCGTCAACCCTGGTGTCGGCCCTCCGGGCCGGCCGGTTCGGCCAGCCGCGCCCACGGCACGCCCGAACAACGGCTCACCACGGTCAGACGGCCTGACCGACGCCCAGGAGGTCCGCACATGACCCCGAGAAAACCCCTGAAGCTCCTGTTCGGAAGCACGAGGCTGATCAGTCTCGGCGTCGGCGTGATCGTGATCGCCGGCGTGGCGTCCGGGCAGGAGGGGACGGGGGCGACGGCGCCCGTGGCGGCGGCCCGCAGCTCGCGCCCGGCCCTGACGTTCAGCAACCTGGACGGCCCCGTCACCCCGGACGAGATCAAGTCCTTCACGTCCTACATCCGCACGCTCACCCCGGCCGCGGACAACATCGGCAACCAGTGGGCCCAGGGGCACAGCGGCGAGGACACCAAGGCGATGGGCCTGGTGTACGAGGTCTCGGCCGACCGCGCGGTCCTCGACCGGATGATCGGCTTCTGCGACGCCGTCCTCTCCGAGCGCAACGACCTGGCCAAGCGCCCGGTCGGGCAGCACGTGCTCTGGACCGGCAAGGTCGACCCCGCCTGGCCCAACGACGTCACCACCAAGCCCATCGGCACCGGCGGCGAACAGGGCGACCCGGTGGGGCACCTCGCCAACTGCGCCCGGCTGATCCTGCGCACCCCGGCCATCTGGCAGACGCCCGTGGCGACCGGTGACCCGCACGGGTACGGCGCCACCTACCTCGACCGGGCCAAGAAGTTCGTCGCCGAGGCCGACACCGCCGTCGACCGGCACATCCTGGCCCGGCTGCTGGACGTCTCCAAGGGCAACCGCCAGTACTTCGCGGCGGACTCGCCCTACAAGGGCGGCCAGCCGGTGCCGTGGAACCAGCAGATGATGTTCAACTACGCCTTCCAGAACCTGGCGATCGCGCACCAGCTCCTCGCTGACGACCCGCAGCGGGTCAAGCGGTACGACGCCCTGGTGCAGACCAGCGTCGACTGGTTCTTCTCCTCGGTGCGCACCTACACCGACCACTCCGGCAAGCCCGCCTACGACTGGGGGTACGCCCCGGCGACCAACGGCAAGGAGGACAACAACCACGGCAGCCTGGACTGCGCGGGCCTGTACCGGGCGTACCTGTCCGGCCGGTACAAGATCACCCCGGCCATGCTGGCCCCGCTCGCGAACACCTTCGTGGACGTGATGAGCAAGGCTCCGCGCCACTACGCGGGCAAGATCGACGGGACCGACGGCGCCGGGAACAGCGCGCCCACCGAGTACGTCCGCAGCGGCTGGCTCCTGATGGCCGAGTTCCGGCCCGACGCCTACCAGAAGCTGATGAACGCCAACTTCCCCAAGAAGACGACGACCGCCGACGACCAGTTCTCGCGCGTCCTGATGCTGAAGAGCCGGCGCCACAAGACGCAGGCCTGACCGGCGCCGGCCCGCCCGCCGGCGACACGCCGCCACGGCACGGCCGGGGGCGGGCCACCGCCAGCCCCCAGCCGTTACGGTGGCGGGCATGGCCGGTGAACGAGATCTTGCGACCCTACTGCGCGGAATGCGCCCGCGGCTCAACCCGGGGCGCTACGTGTACTGCACGCTGCCCGCGAAGGTGCCCGCCGGGATGCGGCCGGTGGTGACGGTCGCCGAACCCGAGGGGGTCACGGTGGTGGTCGCGCAGGAGGAGGCCGACGCGCTCGGCCTGCGCTACGAGTACGTGGCGGCCTGGATCACCCTGCACATCCACTCGGCGCTGGAGGCCGTCGGCCTGACCGCCGCCGTGGCGGGCCGGCTGGCCGAGGAGGGGATCAGCTGCAACGTGGTGGCGGGCTTCCACCACGACCACCTGTTCGTCGGCGCCGACGACGCCGACCGGGCGGTGCGCGCCCTGGAGGAGCTGTCGGCCCGGTCCGCCTAGGGCGACGGGCCCTCGGGCCTGTCCGGGTGCACCGAGTGGCCGCTCCCCCGGAGGACTCCGAGACTGGGAGGGCTGAGCGCCCGCCAGGTCGGTCAGCCCCCGACAGGAAGGGAGACGGCCCCATGGCGGTCTGCGACGTCTGCTCCAACGACTACTGGCTGTCCTTCGAGATCAAGACGATCACCGGCGACGTGTACACCTTCGACAGCTTCGAGTGCGCGATGGAGAAGCTCGCGCCGCGCTGCGAGCACTGCCAGGTCCGGATCGTCGGCCACGGCGTCGAGGTCGCCGGCCGGTTCTTCTGCTGCGCCCACTGCGCCCGCGTCAACGGCGGCCTCGGCGAGCAGATCCGCGACGCCGTCGGGGCGCACCCGGCCTAGGGTCCGTGGCCGGCCGGCTACTCCCCCGCGAGCAGGGCGACGCAGTGCGCGGCCGAGGCCAGCGTCACATGACGGTTCCACCCGGGGAAGGTCCGCCCGGTGAAGTCCCGGATGCCGACCCGGTCGGTGGTCCGGGCGAAGGAGTCGTCGACGGCGCCGAGCAGCGAGATGAGGCCGGTGAGCTCGGTGGCGGGCGCGTCGAGCAGGTTGGTGAGCCAGACCTCCTCGGGCCGCCGGTGGGGGTCCGCCCCCGTGCCGAGCAGCAGCAGGTCGTGGGCGCCGGGCACGTGGTCCGCCCCGACGTGCGCGAACGGCGAGCGGACCCGGACGGCCGCCAGCGGGCCCAGCCGCCCGGTGCGGTGCTCCGCGGCCTGCGGGTCGGCACTGCGGCGCAGGCTCTCCGCGGCGGTCAGGACCTGCCGGCCGGCGCCGTCGCCCGTCTCCTCCGCCTCGACCACGGTCAGCGGCAGCGCCGGGTCGGCCCGGACGGCGAACGGCACCCGGGCGGCCCGGAGCCGGTGGACGGCCCTGACCACATCGGCGTCCCCCGCCATCACCAGCGGGCGGACCCCGGGCCGCCCGGCCGGGTCGGTGGCCGCCCCGCCGGTGCCGGGGCCGGCCATGGCGAGGTAGGCCTCGACCGCGCAGTCCACCGGTGACTCCGGCAGCAGCCCGTCCGGGATGGCGGTCCGGGCCCGGCCGGCCTCGTCGTCGAGCCAGTCCCGGGTCAGCAGCAGGCGCCAGCCGACCGGGTGGGCCCGCTGCGGCTGCGCCGGGGAGGCGCCCCAGAGGCCGACGGCGAACTGCGCGTTCAGGAACTGGCCGAGGGCGGGGACGTAACGCCGGTGCACGCCGACGGTGCTGTCCCCCTCCTTCGGGACGACCATCGGGCGCAGCACCCAGGCCGCCGGCGGCGCGGCGACGGCCATGTACTCGGCCAGCGCCCGGCGCATCGGCATCCACTCCCAGGTGGAGCAGCTGACGAAGTGGTGGAGGCGCTGCTCCAGGGTGGCGTCGCCGCCCAGACACACCGCCATGTTGCGGAAGGACTTGCGCCCCTTCGTGGTCAGCAGGCCGCGGAGGTAGTCCCGGCCGGTCCTTCGCTGGTCGCTCCGGGGCAGTGACGCGAAGAGGTGGTCGCACAGGTCCGCGAGGACCTCGTGCCGGGCGGCGGTACCAGTCATGACTCCCCCTGGTCGTGGGCGGTGGGGCGCCCCGGCGACAGCCCGGACGTGGGGTCCGGGCGGGTGGTGCGAACGCGTGCGAGCGGTGTGCTCCACCGCCGGGGGATGACGGAGCACACCGCTCGGATCAGGAGACCCTGGACAGCCGGGTCATGACGCGGGCTCGGCCTCGCGGACCCGGAAGGCGCCCGCCGCGGCGAAGATCGCGAAGGCGACCAGCAGGGCCACCACCGTGAAGCCGGCGACACCGTGGAAGCCGTCGAAGTTCGTCAGCAGGACACCGCCGACCACACCGCCGATGGTCGTACCGGCGTACAGCGCCGTGGTGGCCAGCGAGGACACCGTGCCGCGGGCGGCGGTGGTCTGGGACAGCAGCATGGCCATGAAGATCGGGTAGTTGATGCCCAGTACGGCGGAGCCCAGGGCCAGCAGGACGATCGCCACGGCCAGGTTGGGGGCGAAGGGCACCGCGCCGTAGATCACGATCAGCGCGCCGATCGCCAGGGCCAGCGTGCGCTCCTGGCCGAGGCGCTTGATGATGTGGCTGCCGAACAGCGAGGTGATCGCCATGCCGGTGCCCAGCGCCATCATCGAGGCACCGATCGCCGACACCCCCAGGTCGAAGTCCTTCCCCAGCCAGGAGCCGATGAACGAGAAGGTCTCGAACACCCCGGTCTGGTAGGCGAGATAGGCGATCAGGTACCAGGTGAAGGTCCGCGAGCGGAACAGCCCGGCGTAGATGCCGAAGAAGCTCGACCCCGCCGAGGCCGGGGCGGGCACGGACGGGAAGACCCGCCAGAGGACCAGCCAGGCCACCGCGGCCAGACCGGCCACCGCCACGAACGGCACGTGCCAGGACGACGCGGCCAGCCAACCGCCGATCGGGACGCCGACGACCTGGGAGATGGACATGCCGGCGCCGGCGAAGCCCATCGTGCGCACCACCGCGCCGCCCGGCACGAGGACGGGGATCGAGGCCCAGATCTGCGGGGTCACGAGTGCGGCGGACATCCCGGCCAGCAGCCGGAAGAGGATCATCGTCCAGAAGCCCTGCGCGACGGCGCACAGCCCGGTGGACACCGTGAAGCCGGCGAAGCCGAGCAGGAGCACACCACGCCGGTCCCGGCCGTCCGAGAGCGGGCCGGCCACCAGGGCGAAGAGCGCGAAACCGAGGGCGTAGGCGCTGACCATCCAGCCCGAGACACCGGTGGAGACGTCGAAGTTCTCGGCGAGCGTGGGGAGCATCGGGGCGACCAGGAACGTGTCCGTCCCGATCACGAACATGGTCGCGAACGACAACCACGCGATGACGCTGCTCGACCCCGGTGGCGCGGGGGACTTGGTGGCACTGCTCAGGGGCTCGGTCGTGGTCATGGTCTACACCGCCGGGGAGATCAGGGGGTTTCGGGTGGGAACTCGACTACCGGGTGGGCTTCTGGCCCCAGCCCGAGTAGACGAGGGTCGAGACGTCCGGCGCGGGGTGGCTCTCCACCAGCAGCCGGGCCTGGTCGATCTGTTCGGCCGTCGCCAGACCGGCGGCGACGAGCCGGTCGCCGCTCTGCAGCAGCCGGATGCGCAGCAGCTCGTCCTGGTCCTCGTCCACGCCCAGGCCGCCGGGGGTCACCGAGACGCCCACCGAGGTGCAGCCGGCGTCGGTGAGCGCGGCCGGGATCCGGCGGGCCCAGGCCAGGTCGATGCCCTGCGCCGCCAGGGCCGTCGTCCACGCCCCGTTGGCCCGCTGCCACTGCGGGTACGGCGAGTCCTCCGCGGGCAGGAAGTAGACGTCCTCCACCACCAGCCAGCCCCCGGGGGCGAGCCAGCGCACCGCGCGCCGGAGGATCTCCTCGCGCTGCGGCAGGTGCATGAACACCGCCCGGGCGTGCACCAGGTCGAACGAGCCCTCCGGGAAGTCCTCGGTGGTGATGTCCGCGCACCGGACGGTCAGGTTGGCCGCCCGGCCCGCGTCGATGAACCGCGGGTCGATGTCGGCGGCGACCACGCCGCCGTCGGGCACCCGGTCGGCCAGCCAGTACGCGATGGAGCCGGCGCCGGCGCCCAGCTCCAGGCAGCGCCAGGACGGCGCCGGCCGGAGCTGCTCCAGGACCTTCACCGTGCCCGGGTCGTAGGTCTTCTCCAGCAGCTGGAGCCGGGTCAGCTCGGTCGGGAGGTCCTTGCTCAGGAGCCCGGTGGTGTAAGCGTCGGCGTGTACGAGGTTTCCGCTCATCGCGTGGTGCCTTTCCTGGTGGTGGCCGGCCGGGTGGGGTGGGTCAGGACTCGACGACGTAGCCGGACGAGTGGAGGACCCGCAGCCAGGAACCGTCCGGCTGGCGCCGCGCGACCTGGTAGCGGCCCTTGCTGTCGTCGGCCGGAACGGTCGACGTGAGGGCGAGGTCGCCGGTGCGCAGCGTGGGCACCGTCTCCTCCAGGGCGAACGTGGAGAACCGCGTCAGCATCTCCTCGAAGGCGGCCCGGATGGCGTCCCGGCCGACGTGCAGGCGGCCGATCGGGAAGGCCATCACGGCGTCCGGCTCGTAGAGCTCCGCGAGCCCCTCGGCGTCGCCTGCGTTGGCCAGCTCGACCCAGAGTCGCGCCAGGTCCTCGGGCTCGGCGGCCTTCTCGCGTACAGGGGTCATGGGGTCCGCCCTCTCCTCGGTCGTCGAAGACCGGTCGTCGGTGACCGGCCTTCGGCGGCCAGCCATCAGGGAATTGAGCCCTCGGGGGAGCTCACGCGCTCGTCAACCCGCGAGGGTCGTAGATCGCGCGCAGTCTGGTGATCTTTCCGTTCTCGACCCGCATCAGATTCGCGACCGGGGTCGGTTCCGCGATCGTGGTGTGCAGGACGAACCAGGTCAGGACGTCGCCGTCGTCGACGAAGGTCCGCTCGACGACCAGGTCGACGGTGATGCCCGCCATGCCCTCCAGCGCCCCGGCGACCGCGTCGCCGCTGCCGTGCCGCGCCAGCGGGCCCTCGTACTCGACGTCGTCGGCGAGGAGCCGGCGCAGTGTCGTGAATTCCTTGCTCCGCCAGCTACCGAAGTACGCGGCGGCCACCTTCTCGGCGTCATCAGCCATGGGATCTCCCAGCGTTGTGCGCGAGGCCGGCTGCCCCGGGGGCCGCCCGGCGGCCCCGCACGGAGAGTCTGCTCGCGCCGCCGCCGACCGGGCGACGCCTGGCGGAGGACTATGTCAGGTCGACCGGCCCACGGCTTCGCGCCGCAGGCCGGAGGGGGTTCAGGGCTGCAGCCGCCGGGTCGTCCAGCCGGTGTCGGTCCGGTCGAAGCGCAGGCGCTCGTGGACCCGGTCGGCGCCGTTGGCCCAGAACTCGACGCTGTCGAAACGCAGCAGGTAGGCCACGTAGCTCGCCGGGCGCGGCTGGGGCCCGAACTCGGCGACCCGGTCGACCTCGGCGCGGAACGCCGCCATGTCGCGCATCTCCTCGCTCTGCCGGGAGGTCACCGAGGCGGCGTGGGTGAACAGCGGGCGCTCCAGCCACTTGGCGTCGGCCACGTCGGAGCCGAGCAGCTCCACCGCGCCGCTGACCGAGATCTGCTGGCTGGTCTCGCGCCAGTACAGGACGCCCGAGGCGAAGGGGTTCTCGGTGATCTCACGGCCCTTCTGGCTGCCCAGGTGGGTCGCGAAGACGAAGCCCTCGTCCGTGATCTCGTTCACCGCGACGATCCGGGTCGAGGGGCGGCCCTGCTTGTCGGCGGTGGCCAGGGCCAGCGCCCGCGGCTCGCGCACGCCCAGCTGCTGGGCCCGCTCGTACCAGCTCCGGACCAGGCCGGCCGGTGCGGGCGGCGGGTTGTCGTACTCGGGGAAGTCGGTGTCGACCGTCCCGGTCATGGTCTCGGACCTGCCTGCGCTCATCTGCTCCTCCGTCGATGTGTATTCGCGTGGTGGTTCGGGCGCGGGCGCCGGGGTGTGCTCGTGCGTCGGGCCTGCCCGGGCGACGGGCCGGCCCGGACGGTGGCCCGGCCCGGACGCCGGCCGGGCTCAGACGGTGGCCGTGCCGTGCGCGAAGACCGCGCCGCTGCCGCCGACCTCGACGAAGTCGATCTCCCCGTCGGTGGCCTCGGCCCGGGCCAGCATCAGCGAGGGGCGGCCGATCTCCACACCCTGGAGGATCTCGATCGGCTTCCCGTGCTCGATCAGTCCGTGCCGGGCGAGGTGGATCGCCAGCGGCCCCGCCGCCGAGCCCGTGGCCGCGTCCTCGACCACGCCGTAGGCCGGGGAGAACATCCGGCTGCGCCAGTGGCTGCCGGAGCCGGCGAAGCAGTTGGTCGCCATGTCCTGGAACCGGGCCAGCGCCCGGTGGTCGGGGTTGACGGCCGACAGCGCCTCGATGCTCTCGAAGCCGACGAAGACGTGCCGGGGCCCGTTGCGGTAGATCTCCACCGGCAGGGTCGAGCTCTCCACGCCCAGGGCGGCCAGCAGTTCGTCCGCCTCCGCGAACGGCTCCCAGGTGGGCACCGGTTGCCGCATCCGGGTGCCGACCACCTTGCCGTCGACCCGGTCCAGCTCGAAGGGGATCGCCCCCATCCAGGTCTCCAGGCGCAGCGCGTCGTACTCCGTCTCGTGCCCGAGGGCGATCGCCGTACCGAGCAACGGGTGCCCGGCGAAGGGGAGTTCGTTGACCGGGGTGAAGATCCGGATGCGCGCGTGACCGCCGTTCTCCGGCGAGAGCACGAACGTGGTCTCGGAGAGGTTCATCTCCCTCGCGATGCACTGCATGCGCTCGGCCGACAGGTCGTCGGCCTCGAAGAACACGGCCACGGGATTGCCCCGCAGCGGCTCCTCGGCAAAGGCGTCCACCACCGCGTATCTGTGCATTCTCGTCTCCAACTGATCTGTGGGGCCAACTGGTCCGTGGGGCCCGTCCGGCCCGTGGGCGCCTGGTTCTCAGGCGCGGCTGACGACGTCCGACCGCAGGACGTCGCGGACCGCGGCGGCGACGATGCGCGGCCCGTCCTGGGTGAGCACCGACTCGGCGTGGAACTGCATGGAGGCGAAGTGCGGGCCGCGCAGCGCGTGCACCTCACCGGTCTCGGTGTCCCGGCTCACCTCCACCGGGCCGACGCCCTCGACCTCCACCTCGTCCTCCTGGCTGCGGGCGGCGAACGAGTTGTAGAAGCCGACGCGTTCGCGGGCCCCGAAGAGGTCGATCTCCTTCTGGACGCCCTGGTTGGGCACCTCGCGGCGCTCCAGCCGGAAGCCGAGCCGCAGGCTGAGCACCTGGTGGCTGAGGCAGACGGCGAGGAACGGCCGCCGCTCCCCGAGCAGGGTGCCCACCGCCGTGTGCAGGTGCTCCATCTTCGGGTTGCCGGCCTCGCTCGGGTCCCCGGGGCCCGGCCCCATCACCACCAGGTCGTACCCGTCGAAGGAGTACGCCTCGTCGAAGCGCCGCACGGTGACCGACAGCCCGATGGACCGGAGCTGGTGGGCGATCATCGAGGTGAAGGTGTCCTCGGCGTCCACCACCAGGGCCTCGCGGCCCAGCAGTTCGGGCAGCGGACGGTCGCGCTCGTCCCGCTCGCTGAGCCAGAAGTCCGCGATGGTGTCGTTGCGGCTCGCCAGGGCGGCCCGCACCCTCGGGTGGGTGCCGAAGCGGGCGCCCGTGCCGTCCTCCAGCGCCGCGATCAGGCCGGCCGCCTTCGCCCTGGTCTCGGCGGCCTCGGCCGCCGGGTCGGAGTGGCGGACCAAGGTGGCGCCCACACCGATCCGCACCCGGCCCGCGCTGTCGATGTCGGCGGTCCGGATCAGGATCGCGGAGTCCAGCCGGCGCCCGCCCCGCTCGTCGCGGCTGATCAGGGCGGCGACACCGCTGTAGTAGCCACGGCCCTGCGGCTCGAAGCGGTCGATGACCCGGCAGGCGCTCTCCAGCGGGCTGCCGGTGACGGTCGGGGCGAACAGCGTCTCGCGCAGGATCTCGCGCGGGTCGCGGTCGGTGCGCCCCTCGATGAAGTACTCGGTGTGGGCGAGCCGGGCCATCTCCTTGAGGTAGGGGCCGGTGACCCGGCCGCCCTCCTCGCAGATCCGGGCCATCATCTTCAGTTCCTCGTCCACCACCATGTACAGCTCGTCGGCCTCCTTGCGGTCGGCGAGGAAGTCCATGACCTCGGGGAGGGTCGGGCCCGACGGCGGATACCGGTAGGTGCCGCTGATCGGGTTCATCACGGCGAAGCCGTCGCTGACGCTGATGTGCCGCTCGGGTGAGGCCCCGACCAGGGTCCGGGTGCCGGTGTGGATGACGAACGTCCAGTACGCGCCGCTCTCCCGGCGCAGCAGGCGCCCGAAGAACGCCAGTGCGCTGTGCAGTCCGTAGTCGGTGATGTCGGCGACGAAGGAGCGCTTCAGGACGAAGTTGGCGCCCTCCCCCTCGCCGATGACCTCCGTGACGATCCGGCGCACGGTGTCGGCGTAGGCCTCGTCGTCCAGGTCGAAGTGCCCGCCGGTCAGGTCGGTCGCCACGTCCGGGAGGCGGTCGAGCGCCTCGGTGACCCGCACGGTCCGCTGCTCCGTCACCGTCATCGCGATCAGCGGCGCGCCGTCGTCCGGGGCGGCGAAGCCCCGCTCGGTGATCTGGCGGTACGGGATGACCGTGAGCACCTCGTGCCGGGCCGGGGCCCCGACGTCCACCGGATCGCCGGACAGCGGGAGGTCCGCCAGGGCGGCCGGCTCGGACACCTCGCCGACGAGCACGTCCAGGAAGTCCGGCCCGGTGGTCTCGGGCCGGTGCAGCAGGGCGAAGGGCCCCGGGTCGTCGCCCAGGACCCGCCCCAGCAGGTCGTCCGCGGGGCCGCCGCTCATCCGACGACCTCCTTCGTGGTGACGACCATCGCGCAGCGGTCGGCGGCGTAGCGCAGCGCGAGGTCGTGGAACTCCCGGGAGAAGTCCGCGGTCGCGTCGGCGACCAGGAACGGCTGGATGTCGTTGGTGAACGCCTCGACCGCGGACATCAGCACGCCGACGTGCGCGTAGACGCCGCAGATGACCAGCTGGTCCCGCCCGGCGGCACGGATCCGCGCCAGCAGGTCGGAGCGGAAGAAGGCGCTGTAGCGCCACTTGGTGAACACCCAGTCGTCCGGCCCAGGCGCCAGTTCGTCGACGACCGCGCGGTCCACCGGGTCGGTCCGCATGCCGGGCCCCCAGAAGTCCTTGAGCAGACCGCGCTCCTGCTCGGTCATGCCGCCGGGCTGGGCGGTGTAGGCCACCGGGACCCCGCGCGCGACGCACCAGGCGCGCAGCGACGCCGCGTTGCGCACGAGCTCGGCGCGCACGGTGTCCGGGAAGGGCTTCAGGAAGTACCGCTGCATGTCGTGGACGAGCAGGACCGCGCGGTCCGGATCGACGTCCCACTGCGCGGTGTTGACCGGCAACTCGCCTGCCGAGGGCAGCGGATACGGGGTGATGGGCGCAATGCCGGCCATGCCAATGGCCTCCAGTTCGCGGATGCTCCGGGTGGACGGGGGGAGGGCCGGCTCAGCCGTTCCAGGCCGAGACGACGGTGAGGGCCTGCTGCGGGTTCAGCCGCGGGTCGCACAGGCTCGTGTACGTGTCGCCGACGTGGTCGAGGGCGGCGTGGTCGGACGCGCACTCGGTGACGTCGTCGGGGGTGGTCTCCAGGTGCAGCCCGCCGGCCACCCCGCCGGCGGCGGTGACGGCCTGCACGAAGCCGCGGACCTCGCGGGCCACCGTCTCCACCATCCGGGTCTTGTGCCCGTCGGGTGCCGAGACGGTGTTGCCGTGCATCGGGTCGCCCAGCCAGATGACCGGGTGGCCCGCGGCCTTCACGGCCTCGACGAGCGGGGGCAGCCGGTCGGCCACGGCGTCGGCGCCCATCCGGGCGACCAGGGTGAGCCGGCCCGGCTCGCGGTTCGGGTCCAGCCGCGCGCACAGGGCCAGCAGGTCGGCCGGGCTCATGCTCGGACCGACCTTGCAGGAGACCGGGTTGAACACCTCGGCCAGCAGGGCGACATGGGCGCCCTCGACCTGCCGGGTGCGCTCGCCGATCCACGGCCAGTGGGCGGAGCCGAGGAAGAGCCGGCCCAGGTCGTCCTGGCGGAGCATGGGGATCTCGTAGTCCAGCAGCAGCGCCTCGTGACTGGTCCAGACCGGGAGTTCGATGCCGGCGCCCTGGCCCCGGCCCTTCCACCCCAGGTGCTCCATGATCTCGTTCGCGGCCATGTAGCCCGCCAGGATGCGCAGCGGGTCGGGCCGCCGGCTCTCGGCGTCCGGCTCCGGGCCGTTGACCATGTCACCGCGGTACGACGGGATCTCGACGCCCTGGTGCTGCTCCGTCCCGCTGGAGCGCGGCTTGGCGAACTGCCCGGCGATCCGGCCGACCCGCACCACCGGCTGATGGGTCGCCAGCCGGAGCGCGCCGGCCAGCAGGTCGAGCACCGCCGTCTTGCGGGCCACGTAGCCCGGAGTGTGCTCGTTCACGTCCTCGGCGCAGTCACCGGCCTGCACGATCTTGGCCTCGCCGGCGGCGACGCGGGCCAGGATGGCCCGCAGGGAGCGGATGTCCTCGGCCCGGGCGAGCGGCGGACGGGCCGCCAGGGTCTCGTGGACGCGTCGGACCTGCGAAGCGTCGCTCCAGGTCGGCTGTTGCAGGGCCTCACGGAAGCGGATGTCACGCAGAACGTCTTCCATGCTGAGCCTCCAATCCGGGAGAACCCGGTCAGGTGGGTATTCCCTCGCGCTTGATCTCCGGCACCGGAATGCTCAGTGCGCGCAGCTGCTCGAAGGGGTTCATGAACTCGCGGTTCTGCTTGATCTTTCCGTCGGCGAGCGTGAAGGAGTGCAGGAAGTGGTTTTCGTAGTAACCCTCCGGGTAACCGGGGAAGAGGATCTTCCCGTGCCCGTCGCACTCGACCCAGAAATGGTTCGGGTCGTCCGTGCCGAAGATCTGGATGTTGTACCACTCCCAGTCCGGGAAGCACTTCAGCGACCAGACGGCGTGCTCCGCCAGCCGGTCCCGGCCGTTGATGGCGATCGGGGAGCCGGTGTCGGTGGTCCACAGGCCGCCGCTGCCGTCCTCGGTGAAGAGCTCGTGCCGCTTCAGCCGGTCCTGGCCCCGGGTGTTCATGTACCGCTCCACGGTGGCGCGGTTCTTGGCGCGCAGCTCCGCCGCGTCGGCGAACCCCTGGGGGCTGGTGAAATCGGACATGGGTATCCCCTCGAAGTGAATGGCGGACGTCTTCCGAATCGGACTTCGTGCAGCCTAGGCCGCCGACCGGTGTGCAGGGAATGTCCTGCCGCGCTTTCCCGCGGCCGTGACGCTTTCCGAATTCGGGCATGCCGAAGGCCCGCACTCGCCGTTTCTGCGGTGCGGGGATGCGGGTGGGGCGAAGGGGTGCGCCTATCGGTGGGCGAGGGGTGGGGGGAAGAATTCCGGCGGGCGTCCGGTGCCCGGGCGCTCCGGTGCTGCGGTGCTCTCCTGCGCTCTCCGGCCGGGGCTGTCGGGTGCCTAGCGGACGATCAGGTTGTCCAGGTACCCCTGGACGTTGCGCCGGGTCTCGGACACGTGGTCGCCACCGAACTTCTCGCTCACCGCGTCCGCCAGCAC
>NZ_JBHVWC010000103.1:0-24789 GCF_042882445.1 Kitasatospora sp. NPDC058218
AGGCGTGAGTGAGGCCGGTGGCGTCGGCGAGATCGGCCAGCAAACGGGACCCGGCATGGCTGACTACCCCGTGCCCGTCGGTAGCGACGACGAGCCGGGGACGTGACCCGGTAGTGTGCACGTAGAAAGTGCCTTCCTGCTGGGCTGACAGAGACCTTCGACAAGCCTCATCTTCCCAGCGCAGAAGGCACTTTCGCGTTCCCGCTCATGATCCGGACACCGCCGCAAGTGAAACACGCAGGCTAGGTGCTCCAGCGCCCGGCGGACCCGGCGCAGCTGGCGCGGGTCCGCGCGACGCCCCTTCGCCACACGGGCGAGGGTCCGGACGGCGGGGATTTAGCACAGCGCCTCACCGACCCGTCAGCGGAAGCCCAGTGTCAGTTGCGGGGCGCCTATTTGATGCCCTAGGTGTGCTGCCTGGGATTGTTCGATTTTTCCACTCAAGATGATCTCGCTGAGTGCACGCCCATCCAGCCACACGCAAGAGTGCCTACACGGACAGGGCCGTCGCCATTTAAGCCAATCACCACTCAAGGTATCAGAATCTTTGAATTGGTGCGTAGGGTATCCATATGTCCAGAGAGGACTACCAGAGAGGGCCAAAATGAAGGCAAGGCGAATCTTCGCGGCCACCGTCGGGCTGGGCGCCGCCATCGCATTGGCGACCCCCGCAAACGCGGTCATCGTCGACCACACTCAGGAATGGAGCGGTAGCGCCAGCTATAGGGCGAGTTCTGACTTTCTTCCGGGTGGCACCGGCATCCGGCTCGGAACGAAATCGTGCACGGGCGGATCCGCGAAGGGCTCCAAGACGCAGCTGGTGAAGAACTCCACCCAGAGTAGCGTCTACAACGGGATCTACTTCGGCGCGACGGGCGGCTGGGTCGACAACCCCGAATGGGTCGGGGTGAACATCGGCACCGCCTACTACCTGAGGTGGTACGGGAAGGACGGAAATTCCGCCCCGTGCCAGGGCGTCAGCGCCATCCGGTAACTCGGACGTCCATGCCTTTAGGACGGTCCGGCTGCAGCCGGACCGTCCTACGCGTTCACTGTAAACAATTCCGAAAGGACTCCACAATGAACAGGGCAATCCCAGCAGGGCTCATTATCCTGGCATGTTTTGCAGCTGGCTGTGACTCGAAGGTGAAATCCAGATCCCAGGAGCCAGAAGTCACAACCCGGTCCACCATTGGAAATGGAAATGTCCGAGAAATGGAGTGGGATATTTCTTTCGGCCTTGCCGGGTCGAAAGAGTGTCTTGTGGCGAAAGTCGACGCCCGAAAAGTGGGTACAGCCTGCGACATCCCAACCCCTTCCGATTACCCGCTAAATTTTGCATACAATGGCAGCGTGGACGATCTGCGCCTGATCTACGGAGCAGCCGCACCTCAGGTCACTTCTGCAACCCTCATCACTTCAAGTGGTCCCGTGCAGCTTGACCTCAAGAGGCCCTCGGAGGACAGGGGTCAGCGGAGCTACTTCGCGTATGCGGCCGCCCCCGGGGAGATGCGTGAAATCCAGGCCTTCGACGAGAGCGGGGCCAGGATTTATACCAATCAGGACCAGTTCTCCGAAATTGCAACCCGATAGCACACAGATGACATAGACGACACAGGGCGAACCGGACATACCGGGGCAGGATGTCGCGGAGAACACAGCCGTGACACAGCCCCCAGGGCGAGGAAGCGACCGCCGCCCGCCCGGCCCGCCGTGCTGGCCGCGGTTCCGGCCACCGGCCGGGGGAACGATCCGGGCATGGGCGGCGAACAGCAGGAGCAGGACCGGCAGGTCAACGAAGCGCGGGCCCGGGAGCTGACCGAGCAGCTGCGCGCGGCGATCGAGGACGTCCGGGCCGCCGTCCTGGTGCTGGCTCGCCGGGTGCGCGCCGCCCACCAAGCCCGGGTGTGGACCGTCCTCGGGTACCCGTCGTGGCCGGCGTACGCGCTCGCCGAGTTCGGGATCGGCCGCTCAACGGCGTACCGGCTGCTCGACCTGGCGGCCGTCGCCGAGGCGATCGAGGGCACCGTCCGGGCCGAGCTCGGGGTGTCCCACGCGTGGGACGGCACCGACCTGGTCCTGCCGGTTCGCGCGGTCGTCGACCTCAAGGGCCGTACCGCGGAACTCACCGACCTGATCGCCGAACGGCTCACCGACGCCCACCAGAGCGCTGGCGGCACCGCGCTCCCGGCCGGGACGGTCGGCGGGATCGTCGCCGCGGCGGTCGCCGAGATCCGCGCCCGCCCCGACATCCCGGCCGCCGAGCTGGAGACCGGACCCACCCCGGACGGCATCACCACCGAGGCCTGGCGCCGCCACCTGAACGTGGGCCGCGACGCGATCACCCAGCAGCGCGCCGCCCAGCTCGGCATCGGTGCACTCGCCCTCGAGGTCGTGTCGGCCTACGTCTCCGACCGCCAGGCCGAGGACAGAGGCCTCGCCCGCCTCGCGAACGACATCGGCATCACCACCGAGGAGATCCTCGCCTGCCGCCGCTACGCAATCTCCGGGGACGGCCGGGCGATGGACGGCTGGTAGAACCGCAGGCCAGAAGGGGCGACTCATAGATATACGCCCGCCCCGGAGGTCCTCGGACGCGGCCACCCGCGAAGCCGCCACCGCAGTCCACGGCCACCTGCTCACCGCCATCGAAGGCGCCGCCCCCGGCCGGCAGCCGACGGTCCCAGCCCGGCACCAGGGCTCCCACCAGGCAATACACGATGGGACGGTCCCAGGACTCCTCCAGCGGAGCGCCGGCGGCGCCAGACGGTCAGGAGATGGAGTCGGGGACCAGGTCGGCTGCGAAGAGGTGCAGGCCGGCCCGCAGTAGGTCCGGCTGCGCCTCTTTGCCATCCGGGCTCGGCGAGTTGTTGCGGAGGAGTGTTGGCATTCGGACTGGCCTAGTGGGCCAGTCGCGGGTCCCATTCGATCAGTTCCTGGTCCGAGCGGTAGAGGGGTCCGGCCAGTTCGGTTACCGCTTGCCGAAGTCGCACTGGGTCGGCGTCAACTTCGGAGAGCTGACAGACGGAGATGTAGCCGTAGGCTTTGATCGTGGTC
The DNA here is from genome assembly GCF_042882445.1 of Kitasatospora sp. NPDC058218. Classification (NCBI taxonomy): domain Bacteria; kingdom Bacillati; phylum Actinomycetota; class Actinomycetes; order Kitasatosporales; family Streptomycetaceae; genus Kitasatospora; species Kitasatospora sp. NPDC058218. Next base: position 3,058 of record NZ_JBHVWC010000103.1, read on the forward strand.
GGTGTGAAGGTGACGAAGTGTTGGGCCGACGGTGGAACTTCGGTGTGCAGGTGCAGCCGGACGATCAACAGGTCCCGGTACACCGCGCCTCCTCCCGGGGCGGGCCCTGCTGGGGAGTGCCACTTCAACGCTCCGAGGTAGGCGATGTTCTCCCACGGGATGCTGCCCAGGAGCCTGTCACCGTCGGACAGGGAAATGCCCGTGTCTTCGAGGTTCAGGAATGTCGTTTCCTGTCTGGCCTGCACGAATGACCACAAAGCCATCGCTCCGGGCAAGATCGCCCCGAGGGCCCCGGGGGCTTGGCCGGCGTGTACGAAGATCATGACGATGGCCAGGGTGACGATGATCAGCAGAACACCCTTGCCCATGAGCGTCCGGCGGCGCCGTGGGGTCATCTCGTCGCCGAACCGGACCCTGCGCGGGGTGCCGCCAGCGCGGGGTGCCGGCACCGAGGCCGACGCCACCTCGGGTACGGCCCTTCCCCGGACGAGCACCAGGTCACCCGCCGTGTTGACCGCCCGGCGCTGCGGCCGTGGAAGTGCCAACGCGGCGAGCTTGCGGTCGGCATACGCGTGGATCTCGTCAAGGGTGAGCGGCTCCGGCCCGGCCAGAGCTTCCAACAGCGCCCCGGTGAACGCGGTGAAACGGGCGCCGACGGGGGCATGGGAGGGGGCGGTGGAGGTGGTGGAGGTGAGGGTGTAGGTGCCCGAGAGTTCGAGTTGCCCGGACAGGAGCGAGGTCGGGGCGGACATCGCGGCCACCGCACGGCCCGAGAAGCAGCAGTCAAGGATCAGAATCCGGGTGCGGGCACGGGCCCGGGCCAGATCGCGCCGGATCAGGTCCAGAGGGATGGCCGTGTACTCGACCTGGTCAGGGTCGGTGGGCGGTAGCGCTAGGTGCAACCTTCCATCCCGATCAAGCAGGCCGTGGCCGGCGTAGTAGACCAGCATCAGGTCCGCGGCCTCCCCGTCGGCCGCCGCCAGGGCCGCACCGACCGCCGGGACACTGATCGGGCGCTCCGGGCGGTCGCCGAGGATCTGACAATGGCCCGGCGCCAGCAGCGCGCGCGGCCCGGTAGTGAGGACATCGCGCAGGGCGGTGAGGTTCTCCGTCACCGCCGGGATGGCCGGCAGCTCCGCGGCGGCGTACTCGGCCGCGCCCAACAGCACCGCGCGACAGAACGGGCCCGGCACCCGGCCACCCCGACCAGGCTCACTCATCACCCGAACCCAGCAGTTGTCGCACCTCGGCCAGCACCTGGTCAGGCTGCGCGGCCCGCCGGACGTCCACGGTGATCTGCCTGCCCTCGCGTGTGAACACCGTGACAGTGACGTCCGCCCGTCGCTGCGTCAACCACGTCGTCAGCGCCTGTACCAGTACCGCACCCGCTCCGCCGGAGCCCAGTGCCACCGCGAGCAGGTCGAACGCGGTCCCCATCCGACCGGGCTCCGGCACCGACCGCACCAGCTCGACCCTGCCTCGGAACTCATCCTCCAGCACCAACCAGTCCCGCAGCGCCAGGAGGTGAACCTCAGCCTCCGCACCTGCGACGGCCACACACACCTCGACTGCGTTCGCACCCACATCGACCATAGCCAGGATCCTGCCACAACTACCTGACACAGGAGGTCAGTTCACCTTCGGTGGACGGCCCGTCCTCGCCGCGACAATGGACGCCCGCCGGCGCCCGTCGCTCCGCCCGCCCCCGGGGCCAGCTGAGAGGGTCCTGCCGCGCGAGCCGCGCTTCCGGCTGGCGGTGCCCGTCAGTGATAGCCGCAGGTTGTGCGTCTGGGGTCCGGCGGGCACCGGCAGCAACGTGCGGGCGAAGGCCCTCTGGCCCGGCTTCTACGGCGCGGGGTGGGACGGGTCTTCGAGGACGACAGCGGCGATCCGTACGGTCGGCGGCCAGGGCGGGGCGGGGGCGTAGGCGTGCACGACGTTGAGCGCGGGCCGGCCTTCGGCCCGGTCGCCCTCGATCCGGGTGGAGTACAGCTCGACCTGCTGGCCGCCCTCGGTGACGGTGCGGATCAGCCGGCCGAGGCGCGGGGTGTGTTCGAGTTCGGCGCGCAGCGCCTCCAGGGCCCGGTCGGCGCCGAGCTCCTTGGCGCGCTGGGCGGCGCGGTCGGTGACCACGGCGACCGCCGGACGGTCCGGCTGCTGGTGCTGGTCGGTCACTCGGCGCCCTGCCGCGCCAGCAGGTCGGCGACGGCCTGGTCGACGGCGTCGGCCGTCTCCGGGTCGGCGGCGAGCAGCACGCGGCCGCGGTAGGCGGCGACGATCTCGGCGACCGCGACCAGGTCCACGACGGTGCCGACCTCCTCGACCTGGTCGAGCCGGTCCACCGGCACCCGGCGCAGCAGCTGCTCGGCGAGTTCGGCGTCCAGGCGCTCGGCGTCGCCGGGAAAGCCGTGGCCGGCCCGCAGCGCGCCCCGCAGCTCCTGCACCGTGTCCATCGGCGGCAGCCCGAGACGGCCGCCCCCTCGTTCGGCAGGCTGGGCGCTCATCCCCACCAACCCCTATCCTCATCGCCTGCCCGGCACCGGGCCGGGCCCTGTGCTCCTGACGGTAGCCGCCCCGGGCCAGCCCGTGGGGCAGCACCCGGTAACCCGCCCCGACGTCTGTCCCGGCCCGGTGCCATGCCGTCGGCCGCCCGGATGCGCGCGACCTACGATGGGCCGGTGTCCGCCCGCCCGAACGACGCCGCGCAGGACCCGGCGGCCTGATCCCGCGCAGGACCCGGCGGCCAGGAGATCGGCCTGGGGTCGGGTTCCGGTGTCCGTCAGCGGGAAGGCGCAGAGTGTGGGCGAGCGCGGCCGCCAGGAGCGCACCGCCGGACCGAACAGGCCCGGGACGCGGCGGTCGGCGCGGCAGGGCGTCGGCGGACCCGACGGGGAGCACCGTCGGCCGCCGGGACGACGCGACCGTCGAGGCGCTGGGGATGCTCTCGAAGGCGCTGGAGTACACCGAGCGGGCTCGGGGCCACCTGTACGCGGTGCACCAGATGACCGGCGGCGCCGACCGGATGCTCGCCGAGGCGGTCCGGATGCTGCGCCAGGCCGGGCACGGGAAACACGCCGACCTGGTCGAGCGTGAGCTCCTCGGCCGGGACCTCGCCGCCGGCCGCCGGCACCTTGCCGAAGCCGAGATGCAGCGGGCCGCCCGCTCCCGCCGCGGCGGCTTCAGAGATCCGTAGCCATCCTGAGCGCCCGACAGGCTAGGGACGAGGAGCAGGCGGCCGCGGTCCCGGGGGGACGAGGGGGGCGGCCTGAGCCCTTGCCAGCCGGGGTGCTCAGGACCTCAGGACCGCGTCCGCGAGTGCGACCACGGCCCCCTCGGCGTCGCAGCTTTCGTCTCCGAAGTTGGACACGATTTGGAGCATGACGACACCGGACATGTCCACTGTCACGGGCTGCGGGTTGTTGATCTCCAGCATGACGTTCTTGCGTTCCTTGCCGTCGGCGCTGATCGACAGCTTTCCGTGCCGGGCCACACCGTTGTCGTCGATCCCTGCAATGAGGGTGAGCGTCTTGTACCGCTGGTTGATGCTGTACTCGTAGTTGATCTGGCAGGGGTACGTGAAAACCATGGCGTTGGAGTAGGTCTTGCCGCCCATGGTTGCGGACCGTAGCTGGATTCCGCTGTTGCCGACGATGCCGATCGTCGTGAGGTCTCGCAGCGCGACCTCACCGCTCGGCAGCGGCGCGGGACTGGGCAGGCCCGGAGTGCTGACCGCTGCGGCAGGGGGCGGCGAGGCGGTGACGGTGACGGTGGCTGTCGCGTGGACGGTCTCCGTGACCGTCACGGTCTTGGCGGTGGGGGAATCCACCACGGCCGGCAGTCCGAAGAAGCCGAGCAGAAGACCCGCGACGGCCGTGATCGCGGAGACGAGAGCCGCGACCTCTCCCATACGCCGGGGCACGAGCGCCGGGCCTGCCGGCGCCGAAGGCGGCGGTGGCGTTGCAGGTAACCGCGGAACCCCATTGCCCGACGGTGTTGGCTCACTCACAGAGGACTCCTCCTGCAGGCATGGATGGGTCGGGATCGCACGGAAGACGGGCGCGCAGCCACGGCGCCCGTTCGTCCTGCCTCCAAGGCCCCACGGCACAAGCAAGCAGTTCAGCGGGTGCTCGCCACACCGTCAAGACCGCGTTGGCCGCAACGGCGTGTGGTGCAACAGCCCTTCACCCCTACGTCCAAATCACCGACGCCGCCCCGACCGGCCGATGGGGCGTTGACCGGACATGGACGATCACATGCTGCGCCCCGCCCCGCCTCCGGCCGCGCCCTGGTGACACCCCGCCGGCCCGGATGGCCGGGCCGCCGCGCCTGCCAGGAGGTCCGGCATCCCCGCACTGGCCTCCCGGGCGCAGCGGGCGACGGCGGCGGGGATCGAGGTGGGGATCGTGGGCGGGTTGATGACGGCGTATCTGGCCGGGTTGTCGGCGTTGTCGCCGGCGTTCGCGGCGCTGCAGGTGCTCGCGCTGCTCGCGGACACGGACATCCGGGGCGCGCTGGCGGGCGGGTACTGGGTGGTCGGTGGCGGGTGGCTGCTGATGCAGTGGGCCGAGCGCGGGCGAACCGGACAGGGCCTGGGGGGCGGTTGGTCGGCATCGTGACGGTGGACGAGGACACCGGCGCGCCGATCGGGGCGGCGCGGGCGATCTGGCGCGGCGTCCTGCACGTCCTGGACGCGCTATCGCTCTGCCCCGCCAGCAGCAGTAACCGGCGGTGACGGGCTCTCCCGGTACTACAGGTGCGGGCCGATCAGCAGCACGGTGAGCACCGCGCCGTCCCAGCAAACCCGGACATAGCGGGTGGGCTGGGACAGGCTGTCCCAGCCCGCCGACGCCGGCCCGTCACGGGCCGGGGTGGACCTCCAGCCGCTTCTCACCGGGGCGTCGCGGAGCGAGCACCGTGCTGTAGTGCTTGTCGAAGGTGAGCAGCGCGGGCCTGCTCAGGCGCCAGGCGAGGGCGGCGTTGACGCAGTCGGTCAGGCCGAGGCGGATGCCGAGGTGGCGGCGCATCAGCTCCTCCGCTTCGAGGAGCAGCGGGCGGTCGACGGCGGCGGTCTGGACCCGGCCCTGTCCGGCGAGGTCGGCGTGCACGTGCCGGACCCGGGCGGGCGCCGGCGCGTCGAGCAGCGCCCGGGCGTGGGCCATCACGACCGGGTCGCGGTCCAGGTAGACGAACCGTGCGCCCGGCCGGGCGGTCAGGACCGAGGTGTGGATCGGGGCGAGCACGGTGCCGGGTACACCGGTCGTCAGACCGCAGCCCAGGTCCAGGAACTGCTCAAGGCCACGTTCGGCCAGGAGCCGGGCGGCGTGGTGGAGGAACTCCCTGCCGCGCCGGACCGCGTCCACGCAGCCCGCGTCCTCCGCCCGCAGAAGGTCCGACAGCGCCCGGTCCGCCGCGAGGTGGTCCTTGCCCGCGAGCATCAGGCTCGCCAGACGGGCGGACGTGGGCCGGTCCGGCCGCAAGTCTCCCCGAGGATCCGACGGCGGCCGCGGTGTGCCGGCGGCGCGGTCGTGCACAGGGGAATCCCGGTCCTCGACCAGGCCCGTGGTCACCTGCAAAGCTGCGGGCCGCCCCGTGCGCCTCCTGGGCCAGGCGGTGTACGGGCGCCCGCCCGCACCGTCGACACGACGCCCGCCGTAGCGACGGACGGTTCCCTGCGGAGGCGACGCGGCCGGACAGAGGTCATGGGAAGCGCCTCGCCGACGTGGTCGGTCGGCCGGCGGCCCGGCTCCGCGGCGACGGTGCGCACGGTGAGGGAGGCATCGCGTTCTCCTGTGGGCTCAGTCGGCTGTTCGAATCGAGGGAGTGGGAAACCGGCATCGACCCCCGCCTCGTGACTCGATCGTTGTGATCTGCAGGAGTCCCTCGCCTCGGCCGGCCGGCCACGCCGACGTCGCATGGCTCGTCTGCCCCCGTGCCTGGTCGAGTCGGAAGTGCGGTTGCCGGCCGTGAGCCCGGGGTGAAACGCGTAGACGAGGACAGCCGTAGACTCGCGCACCGGACAGCCCGCACACTTTGCGCACCAGCGGCGCACCTCGAACCGCCGGCGCCATGACAGGCGGCCGAACTCAGCCAACGGCAAGTTCGACAGAAGTCCCTGCGCCGGGGCCGGCACCCCCTTCCTCGGGCGGCGCACCGTCGCAGGGCACGAACCAACTGCCGGCCCCGCCTCGGGAACCGGACGGCATCACCCGATCACGTAGCGGATGTTCGGAGCCCGGCCGGCAACCCCCTGGGACGTGCGCACAGCACAGCCCTCGCCGGCCGAGCGGCGGGCGCGGATGGACCGAACCCCCGTCGTGGTCCAGGCACCGGGTTCGCGAGGCACCCCGCATCTCCCCCGCGCTGTGCACACGGCTCCGGTTGCTGCGCCGACGTCACGCCGCACCGTGTGGGCCCGACCTCGGTCCGGAGCCGACCCGGCACCTCCCGGCCCCCGCGCGTACCGGGGCGGCCGAGCCGGCCGGGTCAGCGCCGGCGCCCGAGCAGCTCGACCGTCTCGGCACGCCGGTTCCAGGCGATGACGGCCAGCGGCACCATGAAGATGAACGGGGTCCCGGCATTCTCACCGTGCATCGCGGTGAGCTGGGTGACGAACGCGAACACCAGGAAGACGATCAGCGCCGTCGCGGCCGGTCCGGCCAGCCGGCGAACCAGCAGGCCGACCGCCCCGGCCAGCTCCACCAGTCCGGTCAGGTACATGAACCAGTGACCCACGCCCATGGCGTCGAACACGGTCGTGGCGGCGGGGATCGCGAGCAACTTGGGCAGCGCGCTGGCCAGGGCGAAGAAGAGCGCGAGCAGAATCCGCAGCGTCCAGACCACCCGGACCACGGTCTTGCCGGACTTCACCGTGGGGGTGGCGGGGGCGGGGGCGGGGGCGATGCTGGACATTTCGGATCTCCCTGGTCGGCTGTCGTTGGCTTCTCAGGTTTGACCGTCGCGACCACCGAAACTCATCGGTCCCGGGAGAAGTTCTTTCCCGGCTGCCCGCGGCGCGTGTGCGCGTAGCCCGTCGGGCAGGGCCGCGCGCACAGGTGCCGGGAGGTGTGCTCAGGATCCAGCTTTTCCAGCTCGCTGCTCATCTCGCGCCAGCGGAACTGGCCGGCGGAGACCAGGACGAGCGCCGTCACGCTCGGACCGAGCTTGTGGTGGTCGACGTCGATCGAGAAGTTCCGGATCACCCCGGCCCGCCGCAGCCGCTCCAGGCGCGCGTACACCGTGCCGCGGCGGACCAGGTCGAGGATGTCGGGGGTCCGGGCGGTCGCCCGGGCGGGCCCTGGCCCGGTGCCGCCGGCGCGCGGTCGCCCGGGCCGCCACCTCCGGGAACAGGCCGCCTACCTGACGTGTAGTTGGTCGGGTACTTTCGGTGGTCGCGCCCGCCGATTGCCTGCGCACCACCGTGCCCGTCCGATCGAGAAGAGCCCTGCCGTGTCCGGTGCCCGTCCTGTACGACGCGCTTTCGAGCCTGCCGCCCCGCACCTGGGTTCGTCCCGGGACCTGTGGGTGGACGGTGGTCTGACGGGGCGCTACCTGGAGGCGCGGGAGGCGTCCGGGGCTTCGATGGACCTGCAAGCGGCGGCGCGCCGCGCACCGCTGCTGGGCTACATGGCCGAGGACCGCTGCCTGTCGCGGCCCGGCTTCCTCGGCGCGGCCGAGCTGGCCCGCGCCGTCGCGGACCTGGGCGTCCTGTTCGGGCTGTTCGCCGCGCTTCCCGGGCGGCTGCACGGCGCGGACCCGGCCGGCTTCGCCGGGGCACTGGGCATCGAGCCGCCCCTGGCCGACATCATCGCGCGCACCGCCGGGCTGGTGCCGCCCGTGAGCTGCCGGGCCGACCTCTACCACGACGGCACGGGCTTTCGGCTGCTGGAGCTGAACTGGAGCCTGGCCGGGGCGGTGGCCGGGGAACTGGGCCGCGCGATGCTGCGCGAGCCCGCGTTCGGACGGTTCGCCGCCGACCACGGCCTGGTCCACGTCGACCCGCTGGAGGCGCTGGCGCGCCGGCTGCGCGAGGCGATGGGCGCCGGGGACGGGGAGCGGCCGGTGGTGGCCGTGACCGCGTGGCCGCCCCTGTACGCCCGGGCGCTGCCGCGTCTGCGGCTGCGGGCCGACGCCCTGGGCCGGGCCGGGTTCGACGCCCGTCCGTGCAGCCTGGCCGACCTCGCCGCCCGCCCGGACGAGATGCCGGTCGGCCATCGGGTGCTCCAGTGCCTTCCAGACTTCAAGCCAGGGCTCCAGCTCGCCGGATGCCTCGACGCACAGGACGAGCGTCTCCTGCGCGCCCGCGACGGGGTCGGGGCTGACCAGGCTGTAGGCCCAGAACGCGTGCAGGAACTCCCGAACGGCCGAGGCCTGCTCCCGGGGCCATTCCTGCCAGCGGCCGCGGGCGAACGACAGGCCGATTTCGTCCCGGTAGCGGAACGACTCCGACCAGCAGTCGACGACGGCGGCCGCGAGCTGAGGCAGGACACGGCGGAGCACCGAGCCGTGGTCTCTCCAGTCGGGGGCCTGCCAGGGCCGCCGGAGGAGGTCAGGATCGAGTTCGACACCCGGCACCTTGAGGAGTGCGAGCTCTTCGGCACTGCCCCAGTGGCACGGGCAGTTGTACTCCTCTGGGTGCGCAGTCGCGCCGTGGAAGACGACAGCAACGGCCTCCAGGGCCGCGTCGAGGCGAGTCCGCCATGTCGAGTGTGCGAGTCGGTCATAGGCGTTCGCCTTCAAGGACTCCGCCGGCCTGTGCCCGGCGAAGATCGCTACGCTACCGGTAGACAGGCCAGAATGACGAGCGAGGCCGAGTCCAGGCCCGCTGGCGAGCCGCCAATGCACCCCACCTCGTTGCCCTCGTCCGCGCTGGGCCCGCTTCGAACGCGCCAGCTCGTTGAACGGCCGCAGACGACCGCGGCGTGAATAGGGTGGCGGACCTGCCTCGAAGTTCGGGAACATCCGGTCATGTTGGATGGCACGGCAGGACAGGACCTTCCGGTCGGCCTCGGGTTCCGGCCGTATCGCGGCGACGAAGACCACGGCGCCATGGCCGCCGTGCGGCTGGGATGTGCTGAACGGGACCGGGTCGATGTCCATTCGGTACTGGAAGGGCTCCCGACAGCGGCCGAGATCGCCGAAGCTTCTGCCAAGTTGGAGGAGCCGTCCAAGAACCAGATCCTGGTGGTGCTCGACGGAGGCATCGTCGGCTACTCGACGATCCGGTGGTGGCAAGAGCGGGACGATACGTGGCTGTACCTGCACCGCGGCTACCTCTTGCCCGAGCATCGCGGCCAGGGCATCGGCTCAGCCATGCTGAGCTGGGCCGAAGAGCGGATCCGCCAGCTCGTCGAACAGCATGGAACGGCGCGGACGGCAGTGATCGGCGCGAACGCCATGGCCTCCGAGCAGGACGCCACGGCGCTGCTGCGCGCAGCCGGCTACCGACGTGTCTTCAGCCTGGTCGAGCTGGAGCTGGGCGATCTGCAGCAGGTGCCCGAGGTGGGCAGCGAGCTGCCGGCCGGGATACGGACAGGGCCGATCGGGACGAGCCACTACCGTGCAGCCTGGAGGACGGTCGTCGATTCGTACACGGACACAGGCTTCGCTCAGAGATGGCCTTTCCAGGACTTCGTCGACACCGCCGACCCGGCATGCTGGAGGGCTGCCTGGAACGGGCAAGGACATGGTCGGCGTCGCCCTCTGCTCCATCCGCCGTCACGACCACACCGTGGGCGAGGTGGAAGAGCTGAGTGTCCGGACGGACCAGCGACGCCTTGGAATCGGCCGGGTCCTGCTGCTGGACGGGCTGCGGAGCCTTCGCGAGCAGGGTGCGACGACCGCCCGGCTGTTCACGGGCACGACAAACCCGCACCGGTCCTACGACCTTTACGAGAGTGTGGGGTTCCGGCGGCAGAACGAGTACGTCCGTTACCGCAAGCCGCTTGCTTGATCGCCGGTCATCGGGCTGTCTGGTCAGTCCACAGGATTTGACAATGCCTCTGGTGCCGCAGTCTCCGAAGATCTCCGAGGTGCTGCCGCTGCTGTACCTGCACGGACTTTCGTCCGGGGACTTCGTGCCCGCGCTGGAGCAGTTCCTCGGCGGCAGGGCAGGGCTGTCGCCAGCGACCGTGACCGGGCTGACGCGGCGGTGGCAGGACGACCACGCGGCCTTCCAGCAGGGTGACCTGTCCGACCGGGACTCGTCTACGTGTGGGCGGACGGGGTCCACCCCAAGGTCCGGCTCGGGCAAGCCCACACGTGCGTCCTGGTCCTGCTCGGCGTCCGGTCGGACGGAACCAAGGAGCTGATCGCGCCGGCCGCAGGGGTGCGGGAGTCGACCGAGTCGTGGGCGGACCTGCTGCACGACTGCCGCCGCCGTGGCATGCGTGATCCGGAGCTGGTCATCGGCGACGGCGCGATGGGCCTGTGGCGGGCCCTGGCCGAGGTGTTCCCTGCCGCCCGGCACCAGAGGTGCTGGGTTCACAAGGCCCGTAATGTCATGAACTGTCTTCCGAAGTCCGCACAGCCAGGCGCTGAAGGCGATGCAGGAGATCTACAACGCCGAAGACCGCGCCCATGCCGAGAAGGCGATCGAGGCGTTCGCGAAGACCTACGGGGCGAAGTGACCCAAGGCCGTCGCCAAGATCGCGGACGACGCCGAAGAACTGCTGGCGTTCTACGACTTCCCGGCCGAGCACTGGATCCACCTGCGGACCACGAATCCGATCGAGTCGACGTTCTCCACGGTCAAGCTCCGCACAAAGGTCACCCGCGGGGCCGGCAGCCCCGCCGCCGCGCTGGCGATGGTGTTCAAGCTCGTCGAGTCCGCCCAGGCCCGCTGGCGCGCGATCACCGGCGCCCACCTCGTGCGACTGGTCCGAGCAGGGACACGGTTCGAGAACGGCACCCTGGTCGAGCGCGAGGAGCAGGCCGCTTGATCCAGGGAGGGAGCCACCCGAGAGCTTGGCGCGCTTGGACTACTTCGCCCAGCGTCCCATGGCCGACGCGGTGCCGATCAGGCACTCGACGTCGGTCGGGAAGCCAACGAGGGCGTAGGCGGTCAGGCGCAGGTGACCCTCAAGGCAGACCAGGTTGTCCCGCCTCTCGCCGACGAGGATAAGCGGAGGAAACCGCTCGCCTCCGATGAACGCGCGGGCCGAGTCGACGAACGGTTCGTTGGGCACGTCGAACGCCCGTAGCCCTGCTCTGATGCGCGCGGCCGCGTCGGTCGGCCGGCGGCTGCCACCCGACAGTTCGACCCAGTAGGAATAGTCGAGGTAGCGCACGCCGGCCGCCTCGTCCGCGGACAGGAGTGCCCTGGTCCACGCGACTTGAGTGGGGAAGTTCTCGAACAGGTCGCGGTTCTCGCCGTACCCGCGCGTCGCAGCGAGGAGAGCCCGACGCGCGAAGTTCGCTCCAGCGTCGGAGAGGTCCGGATGCGTCAGCAACCGCTCGGCCTGCCCGGCTGCCGCCAGGTGGGACCGGAGGTTCTGGCCGAACCTCCGGCTGGACAGCTCGCCGTTCAAGAAGCAGGCAACCATCTCGTCCTCACTGCTCATACCCAGTACCTGCACGACCGTCAGCATAGGACCGACCTCGTTGGGCGCCCCAGACTGTCACCGGAGCGCGACTCCGCTGGCCGGGACACGCATCCAACGCGTAGGGGACCGCGGGACCGCCACCTCACCTCATCCACAGGTCTTGACTATTGCTCACGGCCGAGCGATCGAGGTCGTCCGAAGGCAGTGCGCCTGCCGGCATGCATCATTGAGCACTTTGTCGGCCCCGAGCTGAAGCACCGTAGGGGCCAACCGGTTCAGGCAGGCAGCCTGGGCCGAGCAAGGCCTGGCGAAGCGCACGACGGTTCCTCTGTTCAGGATTTCGAGGAGACTGGCGGGTGGAGCAGGACGACGTTGCCGGTGTCCTTGGGACATTGCGTTGGGTGGCCGTGGTCGTGGGTGAGCACGGCGGCGGCGAGGGTGAGCCGGGTGATCTGCTGACGGAGTTCGGGATCTCGGCGTTCTGGTTGGCGACGGCTTGCTTGAGCTTGACGACGGCCTCTCGCAGGCGCTTCTCGGTCTCCGGGGTCTGGGTTGTCTCGGTACGGACGCGCTCGTAGAACTCGTTCCTCAGATCGGTGTGGCGCTTCATCAAGGCCATGCGGTGGACACCTGCTTCGAATGCGAGAGCGGCCACGGTGAGGCTGCCGTTGGAGGCTGTGGCCTGCCCGCTCAATGGTGACAGCCACCGTGTTCAACCCCACGGCTTCACCCAGGTCAGCCGGGCTCAGCGGTGGCAACTACAGCGTTCCGGCACACGGCCCCGCTGTGCCGGAGCACGACAGGTGTCACCGTGGGCGCGCCAGTTGTCGCCAAGATCAAGCACCGGCCGCTCCTGGATCTCCACCCCGACCGACTGAGCCGCGCCGACCGGAGTGGCTCAGGGCGGCGCGGGCAGGCGATGAAGGCTCGCCGCGCCCGACCTGCGTGCCGGAGAAACTTCTGAGGCGCCCGCAACCCCGACGTCCCCCGTGCGTCTATGAGCTTGAGAGGGCCGGTATGCCGGGCGTCTCGCCCGAACCACATCCGTTCGAATCCGCAGGGGGGAACCATGAACAACCACACCACCAAGAGCCGCCTCGGCGCCGCCGCCGCCGTCATCACGCTCGGCCTGGGTGCCGGCCTGCTGGCCGCCGCACCGGCCTCGGCTTCCACCTCGGGGAGCTACCTGCCGATCTCGGCCGGCTCCACCGTGGAGTTCCGGAACGTCGCCACCAGCAAGTGCCTGGAGGTCGCGGACTGGCGCTTCGACGACGGCGCGCCCGTCCGTCAGTGGACCTGCACCGGCGGCGCCAACCAGAAGTGGCTGGTCAGCAACGGGTTCATCGTCAACGTCAACAGCGGCAAGTGCCTGGAGGTGCCGGGCTTCGGTAGCGCGGCGGGTGTCGCGATCGACCAGTGGGGCTGCAACGGCGGTGCCAACCAGCGCTGGGGGAAGGTCGCCTACCTCCCCGACGGCGTGGACGTCATCAACTTCAACAGCGACCTCGTCCTCGACGTCGCCGGCTGGAACGCGAGCGACGGGGCCGCCGTGATCCAGTGGAACCTGACGAACACGGCGAACCAGCGCTGGAGTCTCAACCCGGTCGGCTGACCCACCATCAGGCCCGGGGCCCACGCACCCATGAAGGTGAGACGGCCGGGAAGCCAGGGCGTCCCGCCCTGAACCGCATCCGCGCGATTGTGCGGGGCTTCGACGGTCCGCCTCCCCCACAGGGGTCGGCGCGCCCGGGGTGCGTCGCCGGTCCGGTCGTGGTCCAGCCCGCGAGGCGGGACCACGACGGGACCGGCCGCGTCCGCACGACACCCGCCCCGAGCAGCGAGCAGAGGTCCGCGATGCGCGCTGCAGCGGGCAGGTCCGTGCTCACCGTCTCCGGTCTCGCCCGCGAAGCTCTGCTCGCCCTCACGGCCGAGGAGTCGGACGCCGGCGGGCGGGCGCCGGAGGCGGTCGACCGACTGTACGCGGTCGTCGTCGACGAGCTCACCGCGGCGCCCGAGCAGCCGCTGCACCTGCCCGAGCCGGCCGACGACCGGCTCCGGGCGCTGACCGGCATCCTCTACGCCGACCCTGCCAATCAGCAGACTCTCGCCGAGCTCGGCGCGCGCGTCGGGGCGAGTGAGCGCACGCTCAGCCGGCTCTTCGGGCAGGACCTCCGGATGAGTTTTCATCAGTGGCGCACTCAGCTCCGCGTCCACCACGCACTCACCCGACTCGCCGCGGGGAAGTCCGTCACCGACACCGCTCTCGCCTGCGGCTGGGCCAATCCGACGAGTTTCATCGAGGCTTTCGCCGCTCTCGTCGGCGAGACCCCCGGCCGCTACCGCAACCGTCAACTCCCCACCGAGGGCGGCTAGTACACCAACCGGCCGTTTCTTCCGAATCGTCTGACACCAGCGGGTCAGCAGATCTGGAGTGTGGCCCTGGACCGCGCGGCGGGCCCCCGGCCGCGCGGTCGGGATCGGTGTCTCGCGGGGTGGCCGGCCAGGGCCCGGCGAGATCCGGAGAGAAGGCCTACCCATGGCGGCGCACCTGCGCGCGAACTTGACCGTGCGGCAGTCGGCGCCGCTGTCCGGGATCTCCCCGGCGCCGGTGTGCCGGGACGTGCAGTGGCTCGCCCCTTCAGTGACAGGCGTTCATCTGTCGCCGGGCGCGTCGACGAACTCGGCGCCGATTTCCGCCAGACGCTCGGCCGCGTAGGACGCGTCGATCAGTGCCTCGGGGGTGTGGACGCCCGGCGGTACTACCGCTTCGCCGCGCAGCCCGAGCAGTCGCTCGACACCGAGGGCGACACCCAGCGCGGTCAGCGGTCGCTGCCCTTCCGAATGGACGAGGTAGCGGCGCAGGCTGCGCGGTTGCCCTCCTGGGCCGGTTCCTTCGACGTCGATCCGGACCTCGACGGAGGCGGGGCCGCCGCGTCGCCGACGCGCGGACTCACCGACGGCGAAGTCGAAGCGGACGTTCGGCGCTCCCGTCGCCAGGGCAAGACTCGGCACGTCGAGGATGGCGATGCTCTGGCCGGGCACGAGGATCCCGTCGGAACTCGGCACGTACGTCCGTGCATCGGATTCGGCGACCCACGTGAACACGCCGTCACGGCGTACCAGGCCGGCCGAGGTGGCGGTGGCCCATCGCTCCAGATCAGCCAGCCCCGCGGGTCCGCCGGCATCCAACTCGTCCAGGACGGCGCCGATCCGGATCGTGTCGATCTGCTCGAACTCCCTGGCGGCGTGCAGCGTCGCCAGAACACCGATCCCCGCGCAGAAGTGACTTGCCACCAAGACCGGTGGACTGTCCGGCCGTTGGGCGCTCGCGACGATCTCCGGTGCGATGTCCACCAGGCCGCTGGAGATGCTCAGGTAGGGCAACCCGCGCTCCTGCGCGTACCGCAGCCCCTGCATCCGGTTGTCCCACAGCGCGGCGACGACCGCCAGATATTCTCCGTCGGTCGGCAGGCCCAGATCCCCGCGCCGCAGGTCGACGGTCGCGGCTGTGGCCGCGCCGAGTTCGTCGGCGACCCGCTGCGCGCGGCCGAGGTCGCGGCCCGCGATCGTCAGGGGAAGTTCCGGGTGCCATCGGCGCAGCACGGCGGCGGCGCCCGCGCCCGCCTGCCCCGAACCGCCCAGGATCAGGACCGAGTTGGGCTGTCCCATGGTGAGTCTCCTTCGCCATCGCTAACCTACATTTTGTAACCTACGTTTTGTAACATAGCCTGGAAGGCGACACAAGGGAGAACCATGGCGACCACACCGACCCGCCTGTCCAAGCCGGCCAGACGGGAGCAGTTGCTCGACACCGCCGTGGCGATCGTGCGCGCCCGGGGTGCCGACGGGCTCACGCTGGTCACCCTCGCCGAGGCTGCGGGCGTCAGCAGGCCAATCGTGTACGACCACTTCGGCAGCCGCCCCGGCCTGCTGCTCGCGCTCTACCGGCGCCTCGACGAACGCCACCTGGCCTCGGTCACCCAGGCACTGCAAGACGCCGCGCCCACTGCCGAGGAGGTCGCCCGCGTCATCAGCGCCGCGTACTTCGCCTGCGCCACCGACATGCCGGAGCTCAACGCCGTTTCCGCGGCGCTGAAGGGCAATCCGGACATGGAGGCGGGCAGACAGGAGATGACCGACAACTATGCGGACCTGATGGCCGCCGCGCTGCGGCCGTACGCGCACCTTGAGCCCGAC
Organism: Kitasatospora sp. NPDC058218; assembly: GCF_042882445.1. Taxonomy (NCBI): domain Bacteria; kingdom Bacillati; phylum Actinomycetota; class Actinomycetes; order Kitasatosporales; family Streptomycetaceae; genus Kitasatospora; species Kitasatospora sp. NPDC058218. The sequence continues at coordinate 18,795 of NZ_JBHVWC010000103.1, forward strand.
GCCCTTCGGCTGTGCTGTACCGGCGTGCTGGGTGCGGCCGAGGCGCTCGCCGCCGAACTGAACCGCGGGCGAGCGTCCGTGGATGATGTGGTCAACGCGCTGACCGGCCTGGTCGTGGGCGGGCTCAAGGCCGGGAGCGACAGCCGGTGACGGCGGACACGCGGACACGTCGTCGGACCTGGCCGCGGACGTGCGCACCGCCGGCACCGGCGTGCGTGCGGGACACCCGCCGCCGGCAGGTCGCCATCGACGAGTACGTGCGCACCCACCGGCCCGACATGGACCGGCCGATCTCAGTGCCTGACTGAGAACCGGTCACGTTGCGCGGGAGACGGCTGATGATCGGGCGAATCCGCGGGTCATGAGGATGATCATCGACCACTTCATCATGGCCTCGTGGTGGTCGGGCAGCCGCTCGTAGTCGCGGACACGGCGGCGTCTGCGGCAGATCCACGACAGCGTCCGCCCGACCCACCCAGCGGCGGGGCAGCACGACGAATCCCGTCATGTCGTCACTGCGTTCGACGATCTCCACGGTCAGCGCGAGCCGTGCCTTCGCCCAGGTCACGAGCCTGCCGGCATACCCGCCGTCCGCCCACAGGTGCTGAATGCGATGGTGGATCTGCCGCAGGCGCATCAGGAGCGGCCGGCCGCCGTCGCGGCCCTGCACGCTCGCGGCGGTGACCAGCACGACCAGCAACAGACCAAGCGTGTCCACCGCGACGTGCCGCCTGGCTCCGTTCACCTTCTTGCCTGCGTCCCAGCCGCGGCCTGTGATGGCCACGGTCTCGGCGGCCCGCAGCGGCTGCGAATCGACGATCGCCGCGCTCGGCATCGCGGCCCTCCCGTCGGCGAAGCCGATCCCGGAGCCGATCGTGCAGGTCATCGACGGCCTGGGCCCGTTCCCAACGGACGAAGAAGGAGTAGACGGTGGCGTGTGGCGGGAAGTCCGCCGGCAGGCCGCGCAACAACACGCCGGAGCCGGTACAGAGTTGGCATCACCAGTCCCGGCAGGGCAAAAGGACACAAGGAGCTCCTGGCCATGCGACCGGCCCAGACAACCGCTGCATCTGCCAGGAGCCCCCCGCCGCGTTACCCGCCCGGTCCGGGCAATCTCTCACATACCCTCAAGCCGTTCATGGAGCTCCTCGGCGAATCGCGTCCGGTAGACGCCGTGGACGATGGTCCCGGGAGACTGGTAGCCCCTGTGCGCAGGGTCCGAGACATCCCCGTCCCACGGCGCCACGCCTTCTGGAAGCAGCGGAGCACGGCCCAGATACATCTGAGCGACTTCTTCCAGCCGTAGTTCTCCCACAACCACCGAGCTCCACAGCCCGTAGCCCTGCCCGACCACCCACATGCACAGATCTTCGGTGCTGTCTTCGGACCAGACGTCCCCATCCACGCTCACGCCTTCCGAGAAGTCGGCCAGCGACTCCGCCGCGGACTCGTATGCGAGCGCGAAGGCTTCAAGCACCTCCCGCGAGTGGGACTCCAACCACAACTCCAGGGCAGACAGACGCGGTCGTGTCGCTTCCAGGACCTCCCAGAACCAATCAGACACATGATCCGGTCCCATCTCGGCTCCTGTGTCGACGGCTGCGGTACTCGCCCCGACCGTACAGCGCGGTGGAGTTCCCTGGACACTCCCGGGCCTCGTCGTCGACAAATGGCGCTGACCATCTGCACGGTCACCGGTCTACAGTCAGGCACTCAGAGGTTGCCCGGATGTCGGGCGCCGTCAGGTCCGCATCCACCACGTCTGGTTCGGGGTGGAGTTGAAGTCGAGAGAACGCCACTGGATCACCGGGGTGCCGGACTCCGTGCCGGCGAAGGCGACGTCCAGGACGAGCCTGCTGTGATCGTTGGTTTCCACCTGGGCCCGCTCAGCGTGCGGAAACCGAGGGACCACCGCTGGTTCGCACCGGAGTTGCACGTCCAATGACCGGCCTGGGTACCCTCCCTCGCACTCCAGCCGGGGATCTCCAGGCACAGGCCGGTGCCGCTGCGGTACTGGTACGCGATGCCGTCGGCGGCCCGGGCCAGGGTCGTAGGCGTGGTGACCGCGAAGCCGGCGGCCGGGCCCGCCCCCGGGCGAGCCGGACCGGAGCGTCCGTCACATGGCCGGGCCGCCCGAAAGCCGCCGCCATGACCGGACGATGCCACCCTGCCGACCACTCCCCCGGCACGTGGGCCCGTCCGACCCGCGCCGCGCGCAGAGCTCCGGCAGCCGGCGAGTTCGCACGTTTCCCTTCCGCCGGAGCCTCACCGCCCCGACCATGGACGGCACCAACACTCTTGACAGCAGCCGAGCCTGTCGGATCGTCATGGAACAGCCGGCCCGCAGAGAACGAGGACCACGATGCCCCTGATCGACCCCGCGCCGCCCAGCAAGGGACCTTCCGCCGCACTCGCGGTGGCCGCGCTGCTGCTCACCCTGATCGGCCTCTACCTGTGGCCGTGGTGGCCCTCCGGCTACTCGGACTCGACCTTCCTGGAGTTCCGCCAGGAGTACGTGGACGAACCGGCCCTGCCGTCGCCCTGGTGGAACGTCTTCTACACCAGCTGGTTCCAGTACGGGTACCTCGTACAGACCGTCGCGGTGCTCGTCCTGCCGTTCACCGTGGTCCGCGACGACCGCTGGCACTGGCTGTCACTGGCGGCCGTACTCACCTGCGGATGGCAGCTGGTCGGTGTCCTCGGCAGCACCGTCTTCCACACCACCCCCGCCCCGTTCCTGGGCCCCCTCGCCGGGATCCTCGCACTGATCGCCTGGTTGCTCGCCCGCCGCAAGGCGCCCCGCCCCGCGTAGACCCTCTCGGCACCGCGGGGCCGGCCGGCAGACTGCACGGGTGCGTCCTCGCGGACCGTCACCCCGGCCTCACGCATGATCCGGCGGACGAGTCGTCACCGACGGTGAGTCGAAGACAACTCGTCCGGACGGCGACAGGTCTCCTGGGAGAGACCGTGGCCACCGCCCCGGCTCAGGCCGGGCGGACGGCACCCATGTACGGCATCACACCGATCGGCAGGACCTCGACGTTCTTGCCCTTGCGCGGAGCGTGGATCATCTTGCCGTCGCCGATGTAGAGGCCTACGTGATGGATGTCGTCGTAGAAGAAGACGAGGTCACCGGGCTGGAGGTCTCCCCGGGCGATGTGCGGGCCGGACTTCCACTGGTCCTGGGATATCCGCGGGAGCCTGACGCCGGCCGCGCGGTAGGCGGCGCCGGTGAGACCGGAGCAGTCGAAGCTGTTCGGCCCGGTCGAGCTCCACTCGTAGGGCTTCCCGAGCTGGGCGGTGGCGAACTTGATGACGTCGGCGGCGCGGCCGCTCGCGCCGGCACTCGCCGTAGCCGGTCCGGCGGCGGATCCGGCAGGGGCTCCCGCAGGGGTTCCCGCAGAAGAATTCGCCGCCGCTGTTGCGGGAGCACCCGGCGCAGGGCGCTCGGTGGAGCGTGAGGAACGGTCGGCCGCGGCGGCCTGCTGGGCGGCGGCCTTCGCCTTCTCGGCGCTCTCCTGGGCGTTGATCCTGGCCCGGTCGGCCGCGCTGAGCTTGTTCAGCAGGGCCTCGGCCTGGGCGAGCTTGGCCTGGATCTGCTTCTTCTCCTCGCCCAGCGAAGCGCCCGCGGCGTCGAGCTGGGCGAGCATCGCGGTGGCCTCGGCGCGATCCTGGTCGAGCCGGCGCTGCGCGTCGCGCGCCTTCGTGAGCAGCGCGGCCTGACTGTCGGCGACCTGGTTCTGCACGGCCGCGCGCTCAAGGTAGCCGTCCGGGTCGGAGTCGAGCATCAACTGGACGCCCGGGTCGATGCCGTTGCTGCGGTACTGTTCGCCGGCGACCGCGCCGAGCGAGGTCCGCAGTTCGTTGAGCGCGTCCTGGCCGCGGGCGATCTTGTCCTGGATGCGGTTGGCGTCGCCCTGGAGCGACTGCCGCTTCTCCTGGAAGGCGTTGTAGCGCTCGATGGCCTGCTCGGCCTCGTCGTTGAGCTTGTCCACCTGCTCCTTGACGGAGGCGAGGGTGGGCGTCGGCTCGGCGTGGGCCGCCCCGGCGGCGAGCACCACGCCACCGACCACCGCGGTGGTGACGGCTGCGAGGCGGGCCCGGCTCGGGAGGCTGGGTTTGCGGTGGTTTCCCATGGGGGTGGGCTCCTTCGGGGGGACGGGACGGCGAGCAGGGTGGGGCCCTGCCGGGCAACGGACCGGACGGGGTGACGCCGGGCAGAGGTGAGTGACACGGGCAGGGCGCAGCCGTGCCCACACGGCTGGCCGGCGAGCGTGTGCGAAGGTTGTCAGCCGCACCGCCCTCCCCGAGGTGGCTCGAACGGGTCGGTCCCGCCTCCACGGCCGCTCCCTCTACACCCACTTGGAACGAGGGGTGGCGCCACTTCGGTTCGATCATGGCCGCTGGGCCGCCGCACCGCCGCCGGTGCATGTCGACGGTGGTGGGTGGGCGAGGGGGCGGACGGATGCATGCCGCCGCCCGTGGCGCCCGCTGCGCGCCGGCCGCGCGGAATGAGGGCGCGACCCGGGCGCATCGCGCCCCGACGCGCTCCGGGAGCCGTACTCCACGCTCTCGTACGTACGGGAACCATTGCGCACTCTGAGGACGGATGCCTGCTGCGGCTGTCGTCGTCCGTGCTCCTGGACACGGAGGCGTGCCGTGGGGCCGTGGACTCCTTCCGCCATCCCCTCACCACCGCAGCGAGGGACGGGCCCGCTCCCGGTCGACCCGACCGGGGCCGCCGTTCCCCCGCACCGGGCACCCGATCGTCCGGGCCCGTGAACCTCGGGGCCATTGAACCTCGGAGCCCGTGAACCTCGGGGCCTGGAACCTTCGGGCCGGCCGGCGCCGGTATCCAGCCTTCCGCATCGACCGAAAGGGAAAGACCGTGACCACTCCCGTCCCGTCCCGCATCACCCTGGCGAACGGCAGCTTCGAGCAGCCCCCCATCGGCGGCGGCAACGCGCTCCTGCCCGACGCCTCCCAGACCCAGAGCCCGAACCACGTCCCGGGCTGGCTGACCACCGCCACCGACCACGTCATCGAGATCTGGCACGACGGCTTCAACGGCGTCCCCTCCGCCGACGGCGCCCAGTTCGCCGAACTCAACGCCAACCAGGTCTCCACCCTCTACCAGGACCTGCCCACCACCCCCGGCGCCACCCTGTACTGGCGGCTCTACCACCGCGGGCGACTCGGCCAGGACACCATGGCCCTGGACATCGGCCGGCCCGGCGCGGCCGTCCAGCAGCGCCAGTTCACCGACGGCACCACCGCCTGGGGCTTCTACACCGGCACCTACACCGTCCCGGCCGGGCAAACCACCACCCGCTTCGCCTTCCGCTCCGTCGCCTCCGCCGGCGGCAACCAGTCGGTCGGCAACTTCCTCGACGGCATCTTCTTCGGCACCGCCCCCAGCGTCACGCTCACCAAGTACGCCGTCCCCGACGGGCCCCTCCCGGTGGGAGACGTCATCACCTACCGCGTCGTCGCCAGGAACGAGGGCGGTGGCAACGCCGAGGCCCTCGTCCTGACCGACACCGTCCCGGACGGCACGACCTACCTGCCCGGATCCCTGCGCATCGTCAACGGCCCCAACGCCGGCGCGAAGACCGACCAGGAGGGCGACGACCAGGCCCACTTCGACCCGGCGGGCAACCGGGTGGTGTTCAACCTCGGCAACGGCGCCGCCGCCGGCCGGGGCGGCAGCCTGCCCAACACCGAGACCCTCCCGAACGGCACGACCGTGGAGTACCGGGTCACCATCGACGAGGCCAGCGCCGGCGGACACGTCACCAACACCGCCACCGCCGCGTACGAGAACCGCCTCGGCCCCGCCCCCGAACCCCTCACAGCCACCTCCGACCGGACCGACACCCCGATACTCCCGGCCGCCGACCTGAGAGGGTGTTCTGCGAGCGTCGGTGGGTCTAGTCGTACTTGAAGGCAGGTTGTCCGGTTTTGGGACTTCACGATCGGCCGGAAATGCGGTGCG
>NZ_JBHVWC010000104.1:0-3814 GCF_042882445.1 Kitasatospora sp. NPDC058218
GCATCGACGCCGACTACAACGCCGGACGCTGGACCAGCTGGGGCGAGGTCCCCGGCGGCGCCGTCGGCGCCAAGACCATCACCGCCACCAGCACCGGCTGACCTTCACGCCCCCTCGGTCTTGGCGGGCCCAGACCTGCCAGAGGCGGGAACGGACACGCCCGACCGGTGGTCGGCAGCGAGTGGCGCCCCTGCGGCGCCACTCGCACCGGGTCCATCGCCTTCCGCGACGCCTTCCCCAGCGATGACATCCAGCCCATCGGTGTCTCATTGATCAATTGACCTTGCGTCACTTCGAATGTTCCGGTGGGGTGAGTGATCGAACTGATCACCTGCCCCACCGGTCCTACGTGCACCATGCCGATCCCAGGGGGGATTTCCATGCTCGGCACCACCTCTGCCCGCACGCGCCGTACCGGTGCGCTGGCCGCCGCCACCGCGGTGGTCGGTGCGCTGGCCACCTTCTCCGCCGCGCCGGCCAACGCCGTCGTCGGTGACCAGGCGGCGGACGGCGCGTACGCCTACACCGCCAAGCTCACCATCGGCGACAACGTCCGCGCCTGCACCGGCGCCCTCGTCGACCGCAACTGGATCATCACCGCCGCCAGCTGCTTCGCCGACGACCCCGCCCAGCCCCAGAACCTCACCGCCGGCGCACCCAAGTGGCGCACCACCGCCACCATCGGGCGCACCGACCTGACCACCGGTGCCGGTCAGCAGGCCGACGTCGTCGAGCTGGTGCCGCGTCAGGACCGCGACCTGGTGATGGCGCGCCTGGCCACCCCGGTCGACGGCATCGCCCCGCTGGCCCTCGCCGCCACCGCGCCCACCACCGGTGAGAGCCTGCGCGTGCCCGGCTACGGCCGCACCAAGACCGAGTGGGTGCCCCTCGCGCTCCACACCGGCTCGTTCACCGTCGACGCCGTCACCGCGAGCGCGGTGAGCACCACCGGCACCGCCGGCGCCTCGATCTGCAAGGGCGACACCGGCGCCCCCACCATCCGCGAGGTCAACGGCAAGGCCGAACTCGTCGCCGTCGCCTCCCGCTCCTGGCAGGGCGGCTGCTTCGGCAGCACCGAGACCCGCACCGGCGCCTCCAGCACCCGCACCGACGACCTCACCGCCTGGGTGAAGGGCGTGAAGGCGTCGCGGCCTGCGAGCAGGCTGTTCGCCGTCGGCGGCGACGACCAGATCTGGACCAACGAGGGTTCCTACAACTCGAACGTGTGGGGGGTCTTCGACGCGGTGCCCGGCAGCGGCGGCACCCGGCAGGTCAGCGCGGTCGCCATCGGCAACACCGTGCGCCTGTTCACCGTCGGGGCCGACCAGCGCATCTGGACCACCACCGGCGACTACACCGCCGGCACCTGGAGCACCTTCGAGGCCCTCCCCAGCAGCGCCATCCGGCAGGTGACCGCCGTCGCCGTCGGCAACACCGTGCACCTGTTCGCCATCGGCGGCGACCAGCGCATCTGGACCAGCGACAGCACCGACGGGGGCCCCTGGAGTACCTTCGAGGCCCTCCCCAGCAGTGGCATCCAGAGCATCACCGCCACCGCCGTCGGCAACACCGTCCGGCTGTTCGCCATCGGCGGCGACCAGCGCATCTGGACCACCACCGGCGACTACACCGCCGGCACCTGGAGCACGTTCGAGGCCATTCCGAGCAGCGCCATCCAGCACATCACGGCCACCACCGTCGGCAACACCGTCCGGCTGTTCGCCATCGGCGGCGACCAGCGCATCTGGACCACCGACAGCACCAACGGCGGTCCCTGGACCACCTTCGACGCCGTTCCCAACGCCACCGGCGTCAAGCAGGTGAGCGCCACCACCATCGGCGACACCGTCCGGCTGTTCGCCATCGGCGGGGAGAACCGGATCTGGACCGCCGACAAGAAGGCGGACGGCAGCTGGACCACCTTCTACGCCGTCCCCAGCAGCGGCATCCAGAGCATCACCGCCACTCCGACGGGCTGACTCCGCATCATCCAGCCGAACCGGTGGGGCAGATGATCACATCGATTGCCTGCCCCACCGGCACCAGTCACCATTCCGATCCCAGGGGGACCTCCATGCTCAGCACCACCTCTGCCCGCACGCGCCGTACCGGTGCGCTGGCCGCCGCCACCGCGGTGGTCGGTGCGCTGGCCACCTTCTCCGCCGCGCCGGCCGGTGCCGTCGCCAGCGACCCGGCGGCGGACGGCGCGTACGCCTACACCGCCAAGCTCACCATCGGCGACAACGTCCGCGCCTGCACCGGCGCCCTCGTCGACCGCAACTGGATCATCACCGCCGCCAGTTGCTTCGCCGACGACCCCGCCCAGCCGCAGAACCTCACCGCCGGCGCACCGAAGTGGAAGACCACCGCCGTCATCGGCCGCACCGACCTCACCACGAGCGGCGGCAAGACCGCCGAGATCAGTGAGCTGGTGCCGCGTCAGGACCGCGACCTGGTGATGGCGCGCCTCGCCACCCCGGTCGACGGCATCGCCCCGCTGGCCCTCGCCACCACCGCGCCCACCACGGGCGAGAGCCTGCGCGTGCCCGGCTACGGCCGCACCAAGACCGAGTGGGTGCCCCTCGCGCTCCACTCCGGCGTCTTCACCCTCGACAACGTCAAGCCCACCGGCATCGACACCACCGGCACCGCCGGCGCCTCGATCTGCAAGGGCGACACCGGCGCCCCCACCATCCGCGAGGTCAACGGCAAGGCCGAGCTCGTCGCCGTCGCCTCCCGCTCCTGGCAGGGCGGCTGCTTCGGCAGCACCGAGACCCGCACCGGCGCCTCCAGCACCCGCACCGACGACCTCACCGCCTGGGTCCAGCAGGTCCGCGGCACCTCGGTCGGCTGGAAGACCCAGGCCCTGGTCAAGGGCAGCACCAACCTCTACCAGGCCGCCCGCCTCTACGACGGCTCCTGGACCCCGTTCGAGGATGTCCAGGCCAAGGCCGGCAGCATCGGCGGCGTGCGCACCGTCGCGACCGCCGGCATCAACGGCGACACCCACGTCGTCGCCCTCGGCGCGAACGGCCACCTGTACCACACCATCCGTCACCTCGACGGCAGCTGGAGCCAGTTCGGCGACCTCAACACCAACGTCGGCGACCTCGGCAACATCACCCAGGTCGCCATCGCCTCCACCGGCGCCAACCTGGAGGTCGTCGTCCTGGCCGACGGGCAGCTCTTCCACACCGTCCGCTACGCCGACGGCAACTGGAGCGGCTTCGGCAAGGTCTTCGAGGCCGCCGGCCCCCTGAGCGGCGTCACCACCCTCGCCACCGCCGGAGCGGGCGGGGACCTCCAGGTCGCCGCCGTCGCGAACGGGCAGGTCTACCACACCATCCGCTCCGGCTCCACGGGCAGCTGGTCCGCCTGGGGCGCGGTCGCCGGCGCCGCCGGCGCCACCGCGCCGGTCACCTCGCTCGCCATGGCCCGCCAGGGCGACGACATGAACCTCGTCGTCGTCACCGACACCGGCGCCCAGCTCCACACCATCCGCTACGCCAACGCCACCTGGCAGCCCTTCGGCTCCGTGAGCAGCGTGATCGGACAGGTCACCGCCACCTCGGTCAGCGCCGCCCCCGTCGACGGCGACGCCCGGTTCGCCATCACCACCAGTGACAACCGCGTCCTGACCACCGCCCGCCTCGCGGACGGCAACTGGACCGCCCCGCAGGCCCTGGACCTGACGGCCGTCACCGGCAACCACACCGGCACCGCCATCACCGGCACCCTCTAAACAGCCTCGGAGGGGGGGGGGGGGCGGGCGGGCGGCCCCCCCCCCGGGCGAGGCCCCCGGGCCCACCCGCGG